>JAURQY010000129.1 GCA_030835875.1 Nitriliruptorales bacterium
CGGTCAGCTCGTCGGGGACGAGGTAGTCGAGCGTGTCGCCGAGGTGCAGCGGCGCAGCGTCGACAGCGACCCGCGCGATGCGCTGTGGGCTGGTGGTCCGGTCGCCGTCAGGCTCCGACCGCGGCACGCAGTGCCTCCACACGCTCGACGCGCTCCCAGGTGAAGCGGTCCCCGTCGCGACCGAAGTGCCCGTACGCGGCCGTCGTGCGGTACCCGGGGCTGCGCAGGTCGAGGTCGTCGAGGATCGCACCGGGACGCAGGTCGAACACGTCCCGGACGGCGGCCAGGATCCGCTCCGGGTCGGCCTGCTCGGTGCCGAACGTCTCGAGGTTCAGCGACACCGGGCTGGCGACGCCGATCGCGTAGGCGACCTGGAGCTCGGCGCGGCGGGCGAGACCGGCGGCGACGATGTGCTTCGCGACCCAGCGCGTCGCGTAGGCGGCCGAGCGGTCGACCTTCGACGGGTCCTTCCCGGAGAACGCGCCACCCCCGTGCCGTGCCATGCCGCCGTAGGTGTCGACGATGATCTTGCGGCCCGTGAGCCCCGCGTCGGCCACCGGCCCACCGAGCTCGAAGCGCCCGGTCGGGTTGATGTAGATGCGCAGCCGGGACGTGTCGAAGCCGTCAGGGAGGAGCGGACGGATGACGTGCTCCTCGACCTCCGCGCGCAGCTGGGCGAGACCGACGTCCGGCTGGTGCTGGGTCGAGAGCACGACCGCATCGATGCTGCGGGCGACACCGTCCTCGTAGCCGATCGTGACCTGCGTCTTCCCGTCGGGGCGGAGGTAGTCGAGGACCCCCTGCTTGCGGACCGCGGCGAGACGTTCGGCCATGCGATGGGACAGGTGGATCGGGAGCGGCATGAGCGTCGGAGTCTCGTCCGACGCGTAGCCGAACATCATCCCCTGGTCGCCGGCACCCTGGAGGTTGTAGGGGTCGGCGTCCTCGCCGAGCTCACGGTGCTCGAACGCGGCGTCCACGCCCTGCGCGATGTCCACCGACTGCGGGTCGATCGACACGGAGATGCCGCAGGTCGTCCCGTCGAAGCCTGCCGACGGGCTGTCGTAGCCGATCTCGACGAGCGTGCGTCGGACCTCGGCAGCGATGTCGACGTAGGTCGACGTCGTGATCTCACCCGTGACCATGACCTGGCCGGTGGTGACCATCGTCTCGCAGGCGACGCGGCCCTGCGGGTCGTCAGCGAGGACGGCGTCGAGCACCGCGTCCGAGATCTGGTCCGCGACCTTGTCGGGATGGCCCTCGGTCACGGACTCGGACGTGAACAGATGGAACGGCACTCCAGGCTCCTCCCGCGGGTCGCGCGAGCCTAGCGACGACCCTCAGGCCGACCCCGGCAGGTGTGCGACCAGCGCGGCCAGGACCGCCTCCGCGACGACCCGCTTCGAGGACCGAGGGACCTCGTGCCGCCGTCCGTCACGGTGGAGGATCAGGACCGCGTTCTCGTCGTGCTCGAAGCCGATGCCGGGGGCTGCCACGTCGTTCGCGACGAGGACCTCGACGCCCTTCGCGGCGAGCTTCTCCCCCGCTGAGGCCTCGAGATCGCCGGTCTGGGCCGCGAAGCCGACCACCACAGGCCGTGGACGAGCGCCCCTGCGGGCGACGACGCCGGCGAGGATGTCGGGGTTGGCGACCAGCTGCAGCTGCGGCGGGCCGTCCGTGCGGCGCCACTTCCCGGGCAACGCCTCCGCGGGTCGGAAGTCGGCGACCGCAGCGGCCATCACCACGGCGTCCGCGTCCGACTCGTGCGCGCGCACCGCCGCGTCCATGTCGCGCGCGCTCACCACGTCGATGCGGCGGACACCCGTCGGGGTCGGCAACTCGCTCGGCGCCGTGACGAGCACGACCGCTGCACCTTGGGCCGCGGCGGCCTCGGCGATGGCGAAGCCCATCCGGCCGGAGGACCGGTTGCCGAGGAAGCGCACCGGATCGATCGCCTCACGTGTGCCGCCTGCGGTCACGAGCAGCGTGAGACCGGCGAGCGGGGCCGCCCCAGTGTCGACCGAGATCATGCCCGCATCGTCCGCTCCGACGAACGCGCGCAGCACGGTGAGGACCTCGTCGGGATCGACGACACGACCGACACCCGCGTCGCCACCCATGAGCGGGCCCGTCGCGGGACCGACCACGGTCGCGCCCCGTTCGCGGAGGACGGCGATGTTCGCGGCGGTCGCCGGGTGCGCCCACATCTCCGAGTGCATCGCCGGAGCGAGCACGAGCGGACCGTCGTGCGCGAGCGCCGTCGTCGTCAGGAGATCGTCGGCGAGGCCGACTGCGAGTCGTGCGAGCGTGTGCGCCGTCGCGGGGTAGACGACGATCGCGTCGGCGGCACGTCCGAGGGTGACGTGTGTCCCGTCGGGCACGTCCTCCCAGACCTCGCTGCGGACTGGTCGTCCCGTGAGCCCCTCGAAGGTGACGGGCCCGATGAACGCGCGTGCGCCGCGCGACATGACGACCTCGACATCGGCGCCATCAGCGAGGAGGGCGCGGACGAGCAGCGCCGCCTTGTAGGCCGCGATGCCTCCGGTGACACCGACGACGACGCGGCGCCCGGAGAGCGGGCCCGACGTCCCCGGCCCCGACATCAGGCCGGCTCGTCGCCCTCGGACCAGACCTCGTCACCCGCATCGTCCGGCACGAGCGACAGCAGCGGCCCGCCGCTCTCGGACGCCGCGTCGTCACCCATGTCGATGAACGACAGCGGGTCCGCGTGGAGATCGTCCTCGGAAGGCTCCACCGCGACGACCTTCTCCGCGGCGATCTCCTCGAGCGCGATCGAGAGCGGCTTGTCGGAGTCGACGGCCATCAGCGGGGGGACGTACTGCGTCAGCCCCTCGCCGAGGTGGGCGTAGTAGCCGTTGATCTCGCGCGCACGCTTCGCGGCGAGGTGCACCAGATGGAAGGTCGAGTCGACCTTCGAGCGCAGGACGTCGAACTCGGCCACGGGACGGCTCCGGACGGGGACGGGAGGGCCGGAGCCTACCCCTCGGCCGGCGTCCGCGCGGGCCCCCTCAGGCCGCTCGGGCCGCCGCGATCCGCGCCGCGAC
>JAURQY010000130.1 GCA_030835875.1 Nitriliruptorales bacterium
GCCGCGTGGGTGGCTGCGCGCGAGGCCGGGGCCGCCGGTCCGCTGGCGACAGGGACCCGCATGCTGAACATCGTCGCGACGCTCGACGGGCTCGTCGGTGCCGACCGCGCGACGCTCGACGACGCCGAGCGGCGGGTGCTCCCGGGCACGCACGCAGGAGTCCTCGGGACCGAGGCCGTCCGCGAGGTGGTCTGGCGGTTCCTCGCCGGGCGCCGCGCGGTCGGCACCGACGGGCCCGTCGAGCGTCGCGACGATGTTCAGCATGCGGGTCCCTGTCGCCAGCGGACCGGCGGCCCCCGCCTCGCGCGCAGCCACCCACGCGGCGGCGAGATCCTCGAGCGCGTCCGATGTCGTCGCGATGTCGTGCAGCGACGGCGCGTCCGGCTCGAGCGAGCGTGCGACGGCACCGGATGTGCCGGGCAGCGAACCGGCAGCCTCCCACGCGCCACGCGCGATCGTGCCGACCCCGTGCGCATCGACCAGGGCGACACCGGCGCGCGCGAGGTCGGAGCCGTCGAGCGGGGACGCGACGGTCACCACATGCCCGATGGGCGGCAGGCCGACGTCGTAGGGATCGTGGAGATGGAGGAGGTAGTAGGAGGCGACGACGCCGCCGAGCGAGTGGCCGAGCAGGTCGACCGGACGGCCCGGCTGCTCGCGTGCGAGCGCGCGCAGCTGCTGCTCGAGCCGGTGCGCCGCGGAGGCGACGCCCTGCCACGTGTCCGCGACGTCGTAGGGCTCGCCGTGCGCGACGTACGAGAACCGGGTGGCGTCGCCGTCCCCGAGCCCGAGATGCTCCGGCTCGATCAGCTCGACACCGCTCGTGCTCGACAGGCCGGCGATGAGCACCAGGTGGTTCGTGTTGGGCGGGACCGCATACCCGGGAGCGGTGGCGTCAGGACTCGGCGTGGTGAGCACACCACCGAGCCGGCCGCCGGACCACGGGGCGTACGGGGTCACCGCGTGTCCTGCGCCAGCCCAGCCGCCCTCGCCGACGAGCGACGGGCGCGGTCGTCCGATCCCGGGCAGCCGCATCGGGTCGAGGTAGGCGTCGCCGCGACGGGCGCCGAGATGGAGCCCCGCGTCGTGCACCGGATCGCCATGGTCGCCGTCCGCGACGTGACCGATCACGTCACCGCGGTCGACCTCGTCACCGGACCGGACACGCAGCGCGGCGAGCGGGCCGTAGCTCGTCCGCACGCCGTCCTCATGCGCGATGGTGACCCACGTCACGCCCGCGACGTCACCCGCGTGTCGCACCTCGCCACGCTCCGCCGCGCGCACGGGCGTCCCCGGGTCCGCCGTGAGGTCGACGCCACGATGTCCCGCCGCGTAGGGATCGTCCGGCGCGTCGAACGGGCGCACGACACGACCGTCGACGGGGAGGCGGTAGCTCGATGGTCGCAGCTCGTCGGCGAGCTCGCGCAGCGTCGCAGCGACCCGGACGGCGGTCCGGACCGCGCTCACGGTCGCTCCGGGGACGGTGGGCGCGGCCACGCTCGGGACGGCGGCGGACGGGATGGACCCGGAGGCGGCGAGCAGGCCCCGAGCGGTGAGGACGATGACCACGGCGACGAGCAGTGGGGCGCGCAGGGGGGTGAGCAGCGCCGCTCGCGCACGTCGGTGCGGTCGGTGTCCGTGGGGCATGGCGTCCTCCACGCCCCGTCCATGATCCGGCGCCGCATGCGCCGACGTCGTGCCCGACGTTACGGGTGGCGCTCGACGAGCGTCGCTCGGGACTCCGCCCTGTGGATGACGCGCGATGCCCGGTCGGGACGACGCGTCACGCGCGGGCGATGCGGGCGCGCGGATGTGCGAGCGCGTGGACCTCGCGCAGCCGTCCGCGGGAGAGGTGGGTGTAGCGCTGTGTCGTCGCGAGCGAGGCGTGTCCGAGCAGCTCCTGCACCACACGCAGATCGGCACCGCCCTCGAGCAGGTGGGTCGCGAACGAGTGGCGGAGCGTGTGAGGGGTGACGTGGCCGACGTCGGCGGCGAGCGCGAGCCTCCCGACAATGGTCCGTGCGTCGCGGGTGCCGAGCGGACCGCCGCGGTCACCGCGCAGCACCACCGCGTCGGACGGCCCCGCACCCACGCGCGCCGCGAGCAGCTCGGGTCGCGCGACGTCGAGGTACGCGCTGAGCGCTCGCACGGCGGCTCCGCCGACCGGGACGATGCGGTCCTTCCCACCCTTCCCCTCGAGCCGGACCTGACGCTGCGGGAGGTCGAGCCGGTCGAGCGTCAGCGTGCAGGCCTCCTCGACACGCGCACCCGAGGCGTACAGCAGCTCGATGAGCGCACGGTCCCGCAGTCCCGTCGCGGTCGTGTCGTCCGCCGCCGCGATCAGCGCCTCGACCTGCTCGACGCGCAGCACCCTCGGGAGGTGACGACCCTGCTTCGGCGTCCCGAGCAGCGCGGCGGGATCGGCGTCGACGAGCCCGCGCCGCTCGAGCAGCGCGAACCATGTGCGCAGCGTGGAGGTCCGACGCGCGATCGTGGCGCGCGCCGCACCGGCGTCGGCGAGGTCGGCGAGGTAGCCACGCAGCGCGTCACGGTCGACGTCACGCGGATCGTGGAACCCGACGGAGCTCAGCGCGCGGGCGACGTGCAGCGCATCACGGCGGTACGCGTCGACCGTGCGCGGCCGGCGGCCCCGCTCCGCGCCGGTGGTCCGCACGAGCTCGTCGACCGCGCGCATCCAGGCGGCAGCGGGCTCGACGGCATCGTCGTGCGACGCGCCGTCGGACGCGCGCACGGACGCCGACGCGGGAGCCGCACTCATCACGGGAGCATCGCCGGCCCCCCGCTCCGGGTCAACGGACCGACGGACGGGTCGGACGGAGACGCACACCACCCGGGACATCGTCGAGCGCCCCTGCGAGGCGTGCGCGTGTGAGCGCGGCGAGCAGCGCACCGGCAGGACCATCGTGCACGAGTGCGAGGTCCTCGAGCGCCATGCCGCGCGGGCCCGCCCGCTCGAGCGCCTCCCGGACGGGCGCAGGGAGCATGCCGAGGTCGGCCGGCACCGTCATGACCCCTCCCGCGGCCGGGAGCCCCCCGCCGGCCGTGAGGGACACCGGGAGGTCCGGGAGCAGCGCGAGGACGTCGCGCGGACCCGTGCACGCGCGCGCTCCCTCGCTCAGCAGCTTGAGCGGCGCGGCCGAGCCGGGCGCGAGCAGGTCGCCGGGCACCGCGAGCACGTCGCGGCCGCGGTCGGCCGCGGCCGACGCGGTGAGCAGCGCCCCGGAGCGGCTGCCGCCCTCGACGACGACGGTGACGCGCGCGAGACCGTCGACGATGCGGTTGCGCGCCCGGATGACGCCGGGATGGGCGCCGACCTCGGGGAGGAGCTCGCTCACGAGCGTCCCTCCGTCCTCGAGCACCCGGTCGAAGAGCCCGCCCTGTCACGCGTGCGGGACCGGGTAGCGGACGGCGTGGCCGCAGCCGAGCACGACGGTCGTCCCACCCGGCAGGCCGAGGGCCGCATCGTGCGCGGCGGCATCGATCCCGATCGCTCCCCCGGAGACGACGCGCCCACCAGCGCGCGCGACCGCCGTCGCAAGGAGCTCGGCGACCGCGGTGCCGTACGCGGTCGCGTTGCGTGCGCCGACGAGCACGACGCCGGGGCCCGCGTCGCCCGGCGGTGTGCCGCGCCATGCGAGCAGGGGCGGCGCGTCGACGTCCGGCCAGCCCTCCGCGAGGTCGTCGGGGTAGGCGAGGTCGCCGACGAGTGCGACACGCACGCCGAGGGCGGTCCACTGCCGCAGCACGTGCAGCGCCACGTCGAGGACGGGTGCGCCGGGTCGTCCGTCGGACCGCGCGAGCGCGGCGAGCCGCTCGGACGGTCGCGCGACGGTCGGCTCCTCCCCGCCGGACGCATCCGCGGCCTCCATGCGGAGCCGACGGCGCAGCGCGTCCGACCGCCGACGCGGCCCGCAGGTCCAGGCGAGGACCGCGGCGACCGCGGCCGGATCCGTCCCGTCCGCGCACACCGTCCGTGCCGCGCGCTCCACCTCGGCGAGCACCGTCATGACGGCAGCCCGACGAGCCGCAGCCCGAGGGCCTCGGCGACATGGTCCTCGTCGACGGTCGCAGCACCCGCGAGGTCGGCGATCGTGCGCGCGACCCGCAGGCAGCGGTCGTGCGAGCGAGCGGACGCGCCGAGCGCCTCCAGCCCGTCGGCGAGGAGCCGGCGCGCCCGGACGCTCGAGGACGCGTGCACGGTCGACCACGCGGCGTCGCGGTTCAGCACCCCGTCCTGCCGGGCGCGGGCGAGGTCCTGCGCCGCTCGGACCCGCTGCGCGACGGTCGCGCTCGGCTCGCCGTCCGGCGGACCGATGAGCCGGTCGCGCGGGACGGGTCGCATCGCGACGTGCACGTCGACGCGGTCGAGGAGCGGTCCGGACAGGCGGCTCCGGTAGCGCGCGAGCTGGTCGGGCCGGCACGTGCACGCGCGCCGCGGATGCCCGAGCATCCCGCACGGGCACGGGTTCGTCGTCGCGACGAGCTGGACGCGCGCCGGCAGCGTGACGCGCACCCGTGCGCGGTCGATGACGACGCGCCCCTCCTCGAGCGGCTGACGGAGCGCGTCGAGCACGGCGCGCGGCGTCTCGAGCAGCTCATCGAGCACGAGCACACCGTGGTGCGCGAGGCTGAGCTCGCCCGGTCGCCCGAGCCCCGTCCCGCCGCCGACGAGCGCGGCCGCGGTGAAGCCGGCCTGCGGCGCACGGACCGGCGGGCGCGGGGACGGCACGTCGCACGGACCACCGGCGATCCCGTGCACGGTCGCGACCTCGAGCTGCGCGGCATGGTCGAGGTCGGGCAGCACCGTGACGAGCCTGCGGGCGAGCATCGACTTGCCGCAGCCCGGCGGTCCGACGAGCAGCAGGTGATGCCCACCCGCGGCGGCGACCTCGACCGCCCGTCGGGCGAGGGGCTGACCGCGCACGTCGAGCAGGTCGACGCCGGCCTCCTCCCCCGAGCATGCCGATGGCCCCGTGGGGCACGCCGGGGGCGGGACCGGACGGGGTGCCGCGCGCCCCTCGACGAGCGCGGCCGCCTCGGCGAGGTCGCGCGCCGGCATCGCGGTGATCCCCGCGACCGAGGCCGTCACGCCCGAGCCCTCCTCCGGGATGAGGAGCCGGTCCGACCCGAGCCGCTGCGCGCCGATGGCGACGGCGAGCACTCCGGGCACACCGCGCAGCGTCCCGTCGAGACCGACCTCCCCGTGGACCCGCAGGTCGGCCAGCCCGCGCGCATCGAGCTGGTCGCTCGCCGCGAGGATCCCGAGGGCGAGGGGCAGGTCGAAGCCCGTCCCGACCTTCGGGAGGTCGGCCGGCGCGAGGTTGACGACGATGCGCAGCGGCGGCCACCGGAACCCGGATCGCTGCAGCGCCGCACGGACCCGCTCCCCCGCCTCGCGGACAGCGGTGTCCGGGAGTCCGACGAGCCGGAGCCCCGGCAGGCCGCCCGACACGGCGCACTCGACGCGGACGGGCCGCGCCTCGACACCCGCGAGCGCGAGGGTGTGCACGACGGTGAGCCGCGACCCGCTCACCACGCAGCCACCAGATGCCGGCAGCGCGCGGGACGACCGTCGCGGTCGGCCGCCACGTCGACCGTCACGAGATCGAACCGGACCGTGCGGGCACGCAGCGTCCCGTCCGCGAGGAGCACCGCGGTCATGCGTCGGATGCGCGCGCGCTGCCGGGCACCGAGCGTCTCGACGGCATCGCCACCGGTCGAGCGAACGCCCGCAGCGCGCGTGCGCGCCTTCACCTCGCAGACGACGAGGAACCCACGGGATCGGTCCTCGGCGACGACGTCGAGCTCGCCGCGCAGGTCCTCGACGGCGATGCGCACGTTCGTCGCGACGGTGACGAGCCCGTGCGTCCGTGCGAGATGGTCGGCGGCGGCCCGCTCCCCTGCACGTGCGAGCGCGATGCGACCACGCACCTCGGTGAACGGTGCGGTCCACGAGCAGGGGTCGGAGGCGTCCATGCCGAGACGCTCGCCGACCGGACGGCGGCGCGCCACTCGGATCCGCAGCCTGTGGATGACGGGCCGGGGCGGACCTCAGGGGCGGTGACCCCTCAGAGCAGCCCGGACGCCCACGCCACGGCGACGCCGATCACGACGAGCGCAGCGACGAGCAGCATGATGTCGTTCCACTTGCTGTCGCGGTAGCGGCGCGTCGCGTTGAAGCCCACGGGCGGCTCAGCCCTTCTTCAGGAACTCGTCGAGCGCCGCGTCGTCGTGGACGAGCTCCTCGATGTTGACGTCCCGGAAGGTGAGGACCCGGACCTCCTTGAGGAACCGCGCCGGCCGGTACATGTCCCACACCCAGGCGTCGGACATCACCACCTCGAAGTAGAGGTCCTTGCCCTCATGCGGGACGAGCTCGACCTGGTTGCACAGGTAGAACCGGCGCTCGGTCTCGACGACGTAGCGGAACGTCTGCACGACGTCCCGGTACTCGCGGTACAGCGCGAGCTCCAGGTCCGTCTCATAGGCGTCGAGCTCCTCGGGGTTCATCGGTCCTCCTGCGCCGGATGCCGACCCGACGCGTCGAGGGTAGCGGCGGGACCCTCGCGGCCGGGCGTGACCTCGCGGGCTGGGGACACGTGCCGACCGCGTTAGCGTCGAGGTCCGGACCCACCGCGCGGAGGACCTCGATGACCACCGCACGCTCGCGCGCCACGGATGCGCCGGTGAGCGTCCACGAACGTCGCGCGTGGGCGGCGGGCCGGGCCGTGATCGGTGTCGACGAGGTCGGCCGCGGCGCATGGGCCGGACCGGTGACCGTCGCTGCGGTCGTGCTCGACCCCGCAGCGGTCCCTGAGGGGGTGCGCGACTCGAAGCGGCTGAGCGCCGCGCGTCGGGAGGTGGTCGCAGCCCGGGTGCGCAGCACGTCCGAGGTCGGCATCGGGGTCGCCGAACATGACGAGGTCGACGCGGTCGGACTCGCCGCCGCGCTCACGGAGGCGGTGCGGCGGGCCGTCGACGCGGTGCTCGCCGGACCGGGCGCTCCGCTGGACCCGCTCGTGCTCATCGACGGCCCCCACGACCTCCTACGTCGCGACGGGCTCGAGGTCGTCACGCTCGTGCGCGGCGATGACGCGTCCCGCTCCATCGCCGCCGCGTCGGTCGTCGCGAAGGTCGACCGCGACGGACGGATGGAGCGCGAGGATCCGTCGCACCCGGCCTACGGCTTCGCCCGCAACCGTGGCTACGCGTCACCCGAGCATGTCGCAGCGCTCGAGCGGTTCGGTCCGTGCTCCCTCCATCGACGCAGCTGGGCGCCGATCGCACGGCTCCTTCAGCCGACGCTCGACGTCGACGGGAGCGGCGTCGGCCGCTGACCGACGAGCGAGGCGGTGTTCTCGAACGGCCAGATGATGGCGACCGCGCGTCCGATGACCCGACCGCGGTCGACGAAGCCGAGCGAGCCGCGCGAGTCCGAGGAGTTGCGACGGTTGTCGCCGAGGAAGAAGAGCGTCCCCTCGGGCACGACGACCGGACCGAAGTCGGCGGCCACCGGACCGGTCAGGTAGTCCTCGCCGTACGGCGCGCCGTCGACGTGGAGCAGCCCGTCGAGGACCGCGATCTCATCACCGGGCAGACCGATGACCCGCTTGACGAGATCGCTCGGGACCGGCGGGACGAGACCGACCGCGCGACCCAGACGGACGGCGAGCCGCTCGACGGGCCCGGCGTCCGTGTCGGGTGCGGTGACCGCCGCGCCGGTCGCGCCGGAGAAGACGATGACGTCGCCACGCTCCGGTTCCCGGAAGCGGTAGCTGAGCTTCTCGACGACGATGCGGTCATCGATGGCGAGCGTCGGCTCCATCGAGGACGACGGGATGAAGAAGACCTGCGCGACGAACGCGCGCAGCAGCAGCGCGACGACGATCGAGACGGTGAGCATCGGCACGAGCTCGGCGAGCAGCCGACGCCGACGCCGACGCGGTGGCGGGGAAGCGTCCTCGTGGACGTCGGGATCGTCCGAGCCGTCCCTGCCGTCCGAGCCGTCCAAGGTCAGGCGTTCGCCTCGCGCTTCTCGCGGATGCGCGCCTTCTTCCCGGCTCGCTCCCGCTGGTAGTACAGCTTCGCGCGGCGGACCTGGCCACGGCGCACGACCTCGATGTGGTCGATGACGGGCGAGTGCACGGGGAAGGTGCGCTCGACGCCGACGCCGAAGCTGTCCTTGCGGACCGTGAAGGTCTCGCGGATGCCGCCGCCCTGGCGCGCGATGACGTCGCCCTCGAACACCTGGATGCGGCTACGGGTGCCCTCGACGACCTTGACGTGCACCTTGAGGCGGTCACCCGGACGGAAGTCCGGCACGTCGTCGCGCAGCTGGCGACGGTCGATCATGTCAAGACGGTCCATCGTCGTGCTCCCTCGGGAAGCGCAGCACGCGACGAGGTGTCGCGGCGGGTCTGACCTCGTGACCACGGGCGGGCAGGACTGCGGGCCCGGGCGGCGGTGGGCGGAGGGTACGGCGTCCCCCGCCGGACGGTCAACCCGGGGCTCCGTCCTACGTTCCGCCCGGCCCCAGCAGGTCCGGACGGACCTGACGGGTGCGTTCGAGCGCCCGTTCGGCCCGCCAGGCCGCGATCGCCCCGTGGTCGCCCGATCGGAGGACCTCCGGGACCGTGTGGCCACGGAGCTCGACCGGCCGGGTGTAGTGCGGATGCTCGAGCAGGCCCTGCTCGAACGACTCGAGGACGGCCGACTCGGCGTTCCCGAGCACGCCCGGGAGCAGGCGCACGACCGCCTCGACGATCGCCGCCGCCGCGACCTCCCCGCCCATCAGCACGTAGTCGCCGACGGAGACCTCGTCGGTCGCGACGAGGTCGTGGACCCGTTCGTCGATGCCCTCGTAGCGACCGCAGAGGAGGACGAGCCGCTCCTCCTCTGCGAGCTCGCGCACGAGCGCCTGCGTGAGCGTCCGACCGCGCGGTGTGAGCAGCACCGTTCGGGGACGTGGCCCGCCGGCGACGTGCTGCGGTGGAGCGACCTGCGTCCCCGGTGGCACGTCGTTCCAGACCGACTCGGCAGCGGCGACGAGCACATCGGCCCGCATCACCATGCCGGCACCGCCGCCGTAGGGCGAATCGTCGACGCTGCGGTGCCGGTCGGTGGTCCAGTCACGCAGGTCGTGCACGCGGATGTCGACCGTGCCGTCGGCCTGCGCGGTGGCGACGAGCGACGTCTCGAGCGGTCCGGAGAAGTACCCCGGGAAGATGGTCAGCAGGTCGATCCTCACGGCTGCTCCTCCCCCGCCGGGTCGGCGACGTCCGATGCGATGTCGAGCAGCCCCTCGGGGAGGTCGGTGGCGACGAGGTGCAGCCCATCCGCGTCCTGGACGGCGGCGACGAGCTCGTCGGCGGCCGGCAGCAGCCACGTGCGCCCGTCGGGCGCGACGACCTCGAGCAGGTCGTACCCGGCGACGGTCGGAATCTGGACGAGCGCAGCGATCGTGCCGAGCAGGACGCCTTCGCCGTCGAGCACCCGGAGCCCGACGAGCTCGGACGCGAGGTAGGTGTCGAGCTCCTCGGCGTCGACGGGTGCCGCCTCGACGACCGCGCCGCGCAGCAGCTCGGCGCCGGTGCGGTCTCGGACGTGCGCGAAGCGGACGAGCGGTCGCCCCTGATGCTCGCGCATGGTCGCGACCTCGGTCGCGACGCCGGCGACCCAGACGGGTGTGCCGGCCGCGAGACGGTCGGCGACGTCGGAGGCGAGGCGGACCATCACCTCGCCGCGCAGCCCGTGCGCCTTCGCGACGCGACCGACCTCGACCCGCTGCTCGGCGGTCATCGCGCCGCTCCGAACACGGTCAGTCGAGGATCTCGACGGTCACGTCCTCGTCCTCCAGCGCGCCCGCGGCACGGACGAGCGCCCGCAGCGCCTTCGCCGTGCGCCCACGCTTGCCGATGACCTTGCCGACGTCCTCGGCGTGCACGCGGAGCTCGAGCACGACGCCCTGGTCGTCCTCGACCTCCTCGATCTCGACATCGTCGGGGTGGTCGACGAGCTCCTTCACGATGAAGGCGAGGGCGTCGTGGGCCTTCACGCCTGCGCCTCGTCAGCGGGCGCCTCGTCAGCGGGCGCCTCGTCAGCGGCCGGGGCGTCGTCGGCCGGCGCATCCTCGACGGTCGCTGCCGAAGCAGGCTCGTCGGCCGGCGCCTCGTCCGCAGCCGGCTCGTGCTCCGGCGCTGCCGCGGCCTCCGCCGCGGCGGTCGCCTCCGCCTCGACACGCGCACGCGCCTTCTTCGAGAGACGCTGCTTCTCGGTGCGGACGCGGGCCGGCGCGTCGCCCGGCTTGAACTGCTCCCACACCCCGTCGATGCGCAGCAGCTTCTCGACGGCGGCGGTCGGCAGCGCACCGTTGCGCAGCCAGTGGAGCGCACGCTCACCGTCGAGCTGGATCGTCGAGGGCTCGTCGAGCGGGTGGTAGTGCCCGATCGACTCGATGAAGCGGCCGTTGCGCGGCGAGCGCGAGTCGGCGGCGACGATGCGGTAGTGCGGGCGCTTGACGGTGCCCTCACGGCGGAGACGGAGCTTGACGGCCATGGTTCGGTCCTCTTCGGTCGGGCGCATCGCGCCACGGGGGGCCAGCCGTACCGCGGACGACCGTGGGGCCGAGGCGGCGGGGATGACCGGGGTCAGGCGCCCGGCGGGAGACGGTCGTCTCGGGCTCAGGCGCAGCGCGGAGCCTAGCGGTCGCCGGTCCCCCGCGGACGGGGCGGCTGGCCGGGCGCGCTGAGACCCGCGAACCCACCGAGCCCTCGACCCGGTGCCGCACCGGGGACCGCGCCCGCTGCACCGGGCCCTCCCAGACCTCCGAGCGCCGCCGCCTGCGCCTGCATCGCGGCCCGCTGCGCCCCCTTGCGTCCCTTCCCCGACTTCTTGCCGCCCTTCCCACCCTTGCCGCCCCTGCCGCCGCGGCCGGCCGCAGCCGCCTGGCGCATGAGCTGCTGCATCTGCTCGAACTGCTTGACGAGGCGGTTGATCTCGGGGACGGTCGTGCCGGACCCGGCGGCGATGCGACGACGACGGCGCCCGTTGAGCACGCGCGGGTCGCGGCGCTCCGCGGGGGTCATCGAGCGGATGATGGCCTCGGTGCGCACGAGCTGCCGGTCGTCGACGTCCGGTGCGGCCGCTCCCCCCATCCCCGGGAGCATCCCGATGACACCGGACAGCGGACCCATCCGCTTGACCGCCTGGAGCTGCTCGAGCAGATCGTCGAGCCCGAACGTGCCGTCGAGCAGCGCCTGCTCCGCGTCGCGTGCGGCCTCGGCGTCCTGGGCCTGCTCGGCGCGCTCGATGAGGGTGAGCACGTCGCCCATCCCCAGGATGCGCGAGGCCATGCGATCGGGATGGAACGCCTCGAGGTCCTCGACACGCTCGCCGACGGAGGCGAAGAGGATCGGTGCGCCCGTGACCTCGCGCACGGACAGCGCCGCACCACCACGCGCATCCCCGTCGAGCTTCGAGAGGATGACCCCGTCGAGCCCGACGACGTCGGCGAAGGAGCGCGCGACCGCGGCGGCCTCCTGACCGACCATCGCGTCGATGACGAACAGCGTGCGCGCGGTCCCGCCGTGCTCGTGCGCGACGTCGACGATCGCACGCGCCTGGCGCAGCAGCTCGTCGTCGACGTGCAGCCGACCGGCCGTGTCGATGATGACGGTGTCGTGACCGGCGAGCGTCGCACCGGTGACCGCTTCGCGCGCGACGGGGACGGGGTCGCCCTCGGTGACCGGCGCGTGCACGGCGACGCCGGCACCGGCGGCGACGATGCGCAGCTGCTCGACGGCGGCCGGACGTTGGAGGTCACAGGCGACGAGGACGGGGCGCCGCCCCTTGGACGCGAGATGACGGGCGAGCTTGCCCGCGACGGTCGTCTTGCCCGCACCCTGCAGGCCGGCGAGGACGATGACGGCCGGCGCGCGGCCAGCGAGGTCGAGGGCGACGTGGTCACCGCCGAGCGCCGCACGCAGCTCCGCGTCGACGGCGCGGATGACGTGCTGCCGCGGGTCGAGTCCTGGTGCGAGATCGGCGCCGACCAGCCGCTCGCGCAGCCGCTCGACGATCCCGCGCACGACGGCGATGTTGACGTCGGCCTCGAGCAGCGCGAGCCGGATGTCGGAGAGCGTCGCGTCGACCGCTGCTGGTTCGAGTCGACCGCGACCGCGCAGCCCGTCGAGCGCACCGCTGAGGCGCTGCTGCAGGGCGTCGAACATCGTCGCTCCGTCGCGGGTCGGTGCCGCAGGTGGGCTGGCCGACGGAGGCTACCGGCGGGGTCGTGGCGTCGACCGTGCGACGCGAGCGTCCGCGTCGTCAGTCCTCGAGGAGGCCGTCGACGTAGGTGACGGGGTCGAAGTCCTCGAGGTCCTCGATGCCCTCGCCGAGCCCGACGAGCTTCACCGGGATGCCGAGCTGACGCTGGACCGCGACGACGACGCCGCCGCGTGACGAGCCATCGAGCTTCGTGATCGCGACGCCGGAGATCTCGACCGCATCGTGGAACGCCTCGGCCTGCGCGATGCCGTTCTGACCGACGGTCCCGTCGAGCACGAGCAGCGTCTCGTCGATGCCGCCAGCGCGCTTCGCGAGCACGCGTCCGACCTTGCCGAGCTCGTCCATCAGCTCGCGACGGTTCTGCAGCCGGCCGGCCGTGTCGACGATGAGCAGGTCGGCACCCGAGGCGAGCGCGGCGTCGACACCCGCGTACGCGACGGACGCCGGGTCGGCGCCCTCCTCGCCACGGACGAGCTCCGCGCCGGTGCGCTCCGCCCAGATGCCGAGCTGCTCGGCCGCGGCGGCACGGAAGGTGTCGGCTGCCGCGAGCACGACGTGCCGGCCGGCGGCGACCTCACGGGACGCGAGCTTGCCGATGGTGGTGGTCTTTCCCGCGCCGTTGACACCGGTCACGAACCACACTGTCGGCCCATCACCGTCGCGACGGCGCAGGGCACGCTCGCCCGACGAGAGCTCCGCGACGAGCGCGTCGCGCAGCAGCCGGCGCACCGCGTCGACGCCTCGCACTCCGCCCTCCCGCGCGAGCCGACGGACGTCGGCGACGACGGAAGTCGTGGCCTGCACACCGACGTCAGCGGCGATCAGCCCCTCCTCGAGTCGCTCCCACGCGGCGTCGTCGAGCCCGGCACCGACGAGCTCGGCGAGCGCGGAGGTGAGGAGGTTGCGCGTCCGAGCGAGACGGCCCGTGACGCCGGCCGGCTCGGTCTCGGCCTCGGGCTCGGCCTCGGGATCCGGGGCGACCGGCGCCGCGGCCGGAGCGTCCGACGCGACCTCGTGCATGGGCGTCGACGTCTGCTCGGTCGACCTCCCGCGGGCGCGTCGCGCGCCGAGGAGACCGCCGGCGAGTGCGAGCACTCCCGCCACGATCGCGACGAGCGATGCGCCCTCGAACAGCCCCTCCACGTCAGGCGGAGTGCGCGGGCGCGGTGGCCACGTCGCCCTCGAGCGCCTCGGTCGGCGCCTCCGAAGCGCGGGCGTCGAGCGCGGCGACGGCACGACGGTCGCGCAGGCGCTCCGAGACGACCTTCGTCACGGCGTCGGGCCCCATCGTGATGCCGTACAGCAGGTCGGCGATCTCCATCGACCGCTTCTGGTGCGTGACCATGATCACCTGGGCGTGTCCGCGGAACGAGCGGATGACCTTCAGCAGGCGCTGAAGGTTCACGTCGTCGAGTGCCGCGTCGACCTCATCGAGCACATAGAACGGCGAGGGTCGCGCGCGGAAGATCGCGAACACGAACGCGAGGACGGTCAACGAACGCTCGCCACCACTGAGCAGCGAGAGCCGCTGCACCTTCTTCCCCGGCGGCCGCGCCTCGACCTCGACGCCGGCGGTGAGCAGATCGTCCTCGCCGGTCAGCACGAGACGCCCCTTCCCGCCCGGGAACATCGTCTCGAAGGTGAGCTGGAACTCGCGGGCGACGTCGTCGAACGCCTCCTTGAAGACGGCTCGGATGCGCTCGTCGACCGCCTCGATGACCTCCTCGAGGTCCCGACGCGACCGGCGGAGGTCGTTGAGCTGCTCGGAGAGGAAGCGGTGGCGCTCCTCGAGCGACTGGAACTCCTCGAGCGCGAGCGGGTTAACCCGACCGAGCAGTCCGATGCGCCGGACGAGCACGTCCTCACGCTCGACGAGCCGCGCGTCGTCGAGCTCGGCGGCGTCGGGCTGCTCGCTGCGGACGTCGTCGAGGCCGAGCGCGAGCTCGGTGCGGATACGTGCCTCGAGCGCCCCGAGGCGTGCCTGAACGTCGGCGCGCTGCATCTCGCTGCGGTGCCGCGTCTCGCGGTGCTGCTCGAGCTCGCGGCCGGCTGCGACGGTCGACTCGCGCGCCTGCTCGAGCTCGGCGCGCACCCGGTCCCGCTCCGCGATGCGCGCAGCGCGGACCTCATCCGCCTCGACGAGCGCCGCCTCGAGCACGCCGCGCGCGAGCGTGGCGACCCGTTCGAGCGCATCGCACCGCACGACGCCAGCACGGCGGGCCTCGCGACGTGCGACCGCACGCGCGTGCGCGGCGTCGATCGCGTCCGCCTCGCTCCGGAGGCGTGCGATCTCGTTCCCGGCGCGGTCGCGGGCGTCCTCGGCCCGCTGCAGCGCGATGCGCGCCTCGAAGGCCGCCTCGCGCGCGACGTCGAGGGCGGCGTCGAGCGCCACGCCTCGCGCGTCGAGCACCTCGGCGTCGACGGACGGCTCCTCGGGGTCCGCACGCTCCTCGTCCTCGAGGGTGGCGAGCGCCCCGCGGTCCTCGGCGAGCGTGGCCGCGACCTCGTCCTGCTGGGCGGCGAGGGCCGCGCGCTGCTCGCCGAGCTGCCGTCGCTCCTCTCCGAGCCGCTCGAGCCGTTCCGCGGCTCCCGTGAGCCGCGCATCGGACTCGACGAGCGCGTCGTGCGCACGGTCGCGCTCCTCGGTGCGGGCCGCGATCTCGGTCCGGAGCGCTGCGCCCTGCTCGGCGAGCTCAGCGAGACGACGCTCGAGACCCTCGACCGCGGACTCGGCGCGCTCCGCTGCGGCGCGGGCGAGCGCCGGACCCGCACTGCTCACGGTGCCGACGCGGTAGCCGAGCGGACCGGCCACGTCACCCTCGGGGGTGACGAAGGTGAGCCGTGGGGCGCGGGCGTGGAGCGCGAGCGCGACCTCCCAGTCCGCGACGAGGTAGGTCGTCGGGAGCGCGTGCGCGACGGCGCGTGCGACACGACGGGCGGCGGGATGCCCGGCCGAGGCTCGCACCACGGCACCGACAGGTCGCGCGCCCGCCGCGTCGAGGCGCGCGCGGACGTCGTCATCGATCCCCGGCGCCTCGGATGCGACGTCCTCGTCCGGCGCGACGAGCAGCGACGCTCCTCCGCGCGCCGCACGCAGCCAGTCGACCGCGCGCGTGAGCGCGCCTCCCGTGTCGACCGCGACCGCGTTCCCGAGCGGACCGAGCGCTGTCGCGACGGCGATGCGGTCGGCCGCGTCGACCTCGAGCAGCTCGAGGACCCCGCCGTGGACGCCGTCGAGACCGGCGGCGACGAGCTCGTCCGCGCTGCGCCCCGCATCCTCGGCCGCGGCGCGCAGGGCCTCGGCGCGTGCCAGCTGGCCAGCATGCTCGGCGTCGACCCGGCGGGTCTCCTCGCGCGTCTCGTCGAGCCGGAGCTCGACGGTGCGCAGGCGGGCCTCCGCGACGTCCATGGTCTCGGCGAGCGCCGCCTCGCCCGCATCCAGCCGATGGATCTCTGCGCGGACCTGCTCGACGTCGGTGGCGAGCCGCGCTTCGCGCTCCTCGAGCTCGGTGAGCCGCGCCGCAGTGCGGTCGTGCTCGCCGCGGCGGTCCTCGATGCGGCGAGTGAGCGCGGCGAGGTCCGCGCGGCGACGTGCGCGCCGCTCGAGGGCGACGGCCCGCTCACGCTCGCGACCGGCGCGCTCGTCGGCGTGCTCGTCCCGGGCACGCTCGGCCGCACGCAGGACGTCGCGTGCTGCGCGATGGTCCGCATCCGCTGCGGCGACGTCGGCGTCCAGGCTCGCACGGCCCGTCTCGAGGTCGTCGGCCTGCGCGCGCAGCGCGTCGCCCGAGCGGTCGAGCACCGGCTCCTCGACCGCCTCGGCGAGACGACGCCGCGTCGCACCGATGAGCTCGTGAGTACCGCGGAGCCGCTCGGACAGACGCGAGAGCGCGTGGAACCGCTCGTCGCCCTCGCCACCCTCACGTGCGGCATCGTCGAGCCGTCGCGACAGGTCCTGCTCGCGCCCGCGTGCCGTCTCGAGTGCCTGCTCGAGATCGTGCTCACGCGCCCGAGCCGCGTCCTCATCGCGTCCGGCGTCGAGCGCGGCGAGGTCGAGGAGCGCGAGCTCGCGTGCCGCCCGCTGCACGCGCACCTCGCGCAGCTCAGCCTGGAGCGCGGCATGGCGGTCGGCCGCCTTCGCCTGCTGCTCGAGCGGGCGGAGCTGACGGCGCAGCTCGCGCAGGACGGTCCGGAGCTTGTCGACGTGCTCGTCCACCGTCTCGAGCTTCTTGACGGCACGCTCGCGGCGACGGCGGTGCTTGAGGATGCCGGCCGCCTCCTCGATGTACTTGCGACGCTCCTCGGGACGCGCGTTCAGGATGTCGTCGAGCTGCCCCTGCCCGACGATCGTGTGGAGCTCACGGCCGAGCCCGGTGTCGCTGAGGAGCTCCTGCACGTCGAGCGCACGGACCTCCTCACCGTTGATCTCGTAGACGCCGAGCCCGTCCTCCTCGATGGTCCGGGCGACACGGATCTCGCGGAAGCGACCGGCGGAGCCCGCGGTGCCTACGCCCGAGGGCTCGAGGCGTCCGTCGGCGTTGTCGATGACGATCTCGACGCGGGCGCGGCGGGCTCGTGCACGCCCCGGCGCGCCGGCGAAGATGACGTCGGTCATCGCCGAGCCACGCACCTTCTTCACGGAGTGCGTGCCCAGCACCCAGGAGAGGGCGTCGACGATGTTGGACTTCCCCGACCCGTTCGGGCCGACGACGACGGTGATGCCGGGTTCGACCTCGAGCGACGTCGTGTCCGCGAACGACTTGAAGCCGCGCATCGTGAGTGAGGTGAGGAACATCGTCAGCCCATGCAGCGCGGGCAGCGGAAGGTGCTCAGCCCGCGACGGAGGCGCACCTTCTCGATCGGCGTGCGGCAGCGCGGGCATGGCAGACCCTCACGGCCGAACACGTTGAGGTGACCGGCCGCCGTGCCGTCCTCCTCCGTGAACGAGTCCGGCTCCGCATCCTCGAGCGCGGAACCCGACGCCTTCATGCCCGCGACGAGCACCTCGTGCGCGGCCCGGTAGAGGCGCCGGATCTCCTGCGGCGTCAGCGTGGACGACATGCGATCGTGGCGGAGCGCCGCCTCCCACAGGATCTCGTCGCTGTAGACCGGGCCGAGCCCGAGGAAGCGCTTGGGGTCGGAGAGCAGGAGCTTGAGCTCCTCGTCGACCGCCATCAGGTAGCGCCCGAACTCGATCCATGTGGGCGTGTCGGCGAGGAGGTCGAGCGCGTCACGGGAGACTCCGGAGGCGTCGTCGGCCTCCTCGCTGGGCACGACCCCGCAGCGCAGGGTCGTCTCCTTGCCCGACTCGCTGAGGTGCAGCGCGCCACCGGTCGCGAACGCGACCGCCACATGCGCGTCCGCGCCGGGCGTGGCCGTGGCCGTCTCGAGGTGGAGCGAGCCCTGCGCGCCGGGCTCGATGAGCCACGTGAGCGCGTCGTCGAGCTCGAGG
Source organism: Nitriliruptorales bacterium (assembly GCA_030835875.1). Taxonomy (GTDB): domain Bacteria; phylum Actinomycetota; class Nitriliruptoria; order Nitriliruptorales; family Nitriliruptoraceae; genus CSBr16-57R1. The sequence continues at coordinate 17,759 of JAURQY010000130.1, forward strand.
AGCATGACGTTGCCGCGCCGACGCACGGCGGCGATGCGCCGGCCCTCGAGCAGCGCTGCGAACTCCTTGCGGGTCCGATGCCAGGGCTTGAGGACCGACGGCGTCTGGACAGCGACGTCCTTCGCGCGCTTGCCGACCACCTCACGCTCGAGGTCCCGGCGGAGGACCTCGGCCTCGGGCAGCTCGAGCACGGCGCGCTCCTCGTGGCGGACGGTCGTGGCGGATGGCCCGGCGATCGGCCCGGAGGTCCAGGGATCCCGGGAGACCCCTCCGGACGCTGGTCGCGAGCACCGGCGCGGGTCGAGCGGACGCTACCCGAGGCGCCCGTGGCGAAGGGCGTGCTCCGCCGCGACCTGGGACGCCGCCTTCTTCGAGCCGCCCTCGCCCGTTCCGACGACCTCGCCGTCGACGAGCACCTCGGCGCGGAAGATCGGCGCGTGGTCAGGGCCGTCCTGGACGGTCCGGTACTCGGGTGGTGGGAGGCGGAGCGCCGCGAGACGCTCCTGCAGGGCCGTCTTCGGGTCGACCGGCCCCGCGTCACCCACCGCTCCCGGGTGCGAGCGCGACGCGGGATCGTCGACGCCGCTCGTGAGACGCTCGCCGAGCAGCCGCTCGACGAGGTCCGCGGCGACCGCGTAGCCGCTCGTGACGAACACAGCACCGACGACGGCCTCGAGCGCGTCCGAGAGGAGCGAGTCCTTCTCCGCACCGCCCGACGCCGCCTCCCCGCGACCGAGGCGCAGCGCCGCACCGAGCCCGACCGCGCGCGCAGCGTCGGCGAGGGTCTCCTCGCGGACGAGCTGCGCACGGCGTCGCGACAGGACCCCCTCGTCCGCGACCGGATCCTGCGCGTGCAGAGCGGCGGTGACCACGAGGTCCAGCACCGCGTCGCCGAGGAACTCGAGCCGCTCGCTGTGCGGGGCACCACCGTGCTCCGACGCCCACGAGCGGTGCGTCAGCGCACGCAGGAGGAGGTCAGGATCGACCTCGGGGATGCCGAGCCGCTCGAGGAGCTGGGCGGCGGCATCGTTCATGCTCGCCCCCGCCCGTCCACGCAGCGGGTCAGGCCTCGACGACGACGCGACCGTCGTAGGTGCCGCAGGCGCCGCAGACCGTGTGCGGACGCGTCGGCTGCTTGCAGCGCGCGCACTCGACCGTCGTCGTCGGACGGATCCGCAGCCACTGCGCACGACGGTGACGGGTCCTCGAGCGGGACATCTTGCGCTTCGGGACGGCCATGGAGGACTCCTGGATGCACTGGGGGCGCCGGGGGGCGCGTTCGACGCGAAGGTCGGCGGTCGCTGGAGGCTAGCGCAGGTCCGCGGTCGCCGTCATGCCCCGTCCTGGTCGGCCGGAGGGAGCCGCAGGCCGCGCAGCTTCTCCCACCTCGGGTCGACGGTGCGGTCGTCGCCGTGGTCGCAGGGCTCGATGTTGCGGTCCGCGCCGCACGAGGGGCAGAGCCCCGCGCAGTCCGGGCGGCAGAGGACGCGGACCGGCTGCCCGACCACGAGCGCATCCCGCACCATCTGGTCGAGCTCGAGCTGCGTGTCCCCCTCGACGAGCCGGTAGTCGAGGTCGTCGTCCTCGGCCCCGTCGTCGTCCGCGTCCGTATGACCGGCGACGGGCCGATGGAGCTCGAGGACCTCGACCTCCCATCCCTGCACGACCGGGATCAGGCAGCGCGCGCAGGTCGCCTGCGCGCTGGCACGGACGGCGCCTCGCACGAGGATCCCCCCGGCGACCGCCTCGAGGTCGAGGTCGAGATCGATGGATCCGTCGAGCACCTCGACCGTCGGACCCCACGGCTCGTCGCCGAACTCCTCGGGCGGGACGGAGCGGACGAGTTCACGACGCTGGCCGGGGCGTCCGAGCAGCCCGACGACGGGGACCCGCACAGGCTCAGCGCTCGTCGTCGACGTCGTCCACGTCGTCGAGGTCCTGCTCGGCGAGCTCGTCGACGTCGAGTCGACCGCGCAGGCGCTCACGTCCGCGTTCGACGGCGGTCAGCGTCTTGTGCAGCACCACCTCGAAGTTCGCGAGCTTGGCGTCGACGTAGTCCTCCGCCTCGAGGCGCATCTGGCGGGCGGTCGCGTGCGCGGCATCGATGATGCGCGCCGACTCGTCGTCGGCCGCACGGACGACCGCCTGCTGGGACAGCAGCCGCTCGTGCTCGACGTGCGCCTCCGCGACGATCTCCATCGCGTCGGTACGGGCGTGTTCGAGGATCCCGTCCTGCTCGCGCACGACCCAGCGCGCGCGCTCGAGCTCGTCGGGGAGGGTCTCGCGCAGCTGACGGAGCAGCGCGAGCAGCTCGGAGCGGTTGACCATGACGGAGGCGGACAGCGGCATCGCCCGCGCCTCGGCGGCGATGCGCTCGAGCGCCTCAAGGAGGCCCGCGACGTCGACGGGGACGTCCGTGGGGACGTCGTCGTGGGGCTGCGATGCGGACATCTGGACCTCGGAGGACGACCGCCATGGAGTGCCGGGGAGGACCGCGGCTGGTCGGTGTCGCAGCCTACCGGCGCCCTGTCACGCGCCACAGGGCCACGGCCCGTCCGGTGGGCCCCGGCCAGGCCGTCCGGTCAGGAGCCGGCGCGCTCCCGCAGTGCCCGCTCGACGGCGGGAGGCACCGCATGGTCGAGCCGTCCGCCGAGACGGGCGATCTCACGCACGAACGAGCTCGCGAGGTGCGAGCGCTCCGGGGAGGTCGCGAGGAAGACCGTCTCGACAGCACCGATCTGACGATTGGTCTGCGCCATCCGGAGCTCGACCTCGAGGTCGCCCGCGCCGCGCAGGCCCTTGACGAGCGTGCCGATCCCACGCTGCGCGCACAGGTCGACGAGCAGCCCGTCGAACGCGGTGACCTCGATGCCGTCGCCGAGCTGCGCGATCTCGGCCTCGAGCATCCCGACGCGCTCGTCCGCGCTGAACATCGGCTGCTTGGACGGGTTGCTGACGACCGCGACGACGAGACGCGGGAAGAGTCCGACGGCCCGGCCGATGATGTCGAGATGCCCGTAGGTGAGCGGGTCGAAGCTCCCGGGGTAGATCGCCGCGGCGCTCACGCTCCGACCCCTCCCTCGGCGTCGCCCACCGGCCCGTCGTGGGCGTCATGCACCGCACGGTGCAGCCGCGTCGAACCGTAGCGGCGGTCACCCGTCGGACGGAGGGCCTCCGGCCACGTCGGAGCTGGGGCCGACGCCGCACGTTCGACGACGACGAGCGCCCCGTCGGCGAGCTGCGGGACGAGCGCGTCGAGCAGTGCTGCGAGCGTCACCTCGGCGAGCGCGTAGGGCGGGTCGAGCAGGACGAGGTCGAACGGCGCACCGGCGAGCCGCCCGTCGCGGACCTGGCGGATGGCGTCACCCGCGACGATCCCGACCGCATCGAGCGCCACCGACGCGACGTTGCGCCGCAGCGCCTCGAGCGCGCGCCGGTCCTGCTCGACGAGCGTGACGTGCGCCGCGCCGCGGGAGCGCGCCTCGAGACCGAGCGCACCGGACCCTGCGAACGCGTCGAGCACCGACGCACCGACGACGTGCTCGCCGAGACTCGAGAACAGCGCCTCGCGCACCCGGTCGGCGGTCGGACGCACGACGTCACCCGCAGGGACGACGAGCCGCCGCCCGCGTGCCGCGCCGGCGACGATGCGCATCAGCCGTCGGACATGACGTCGAGCGCGGCGAGCACGAACGCGAGCACCTTCGCCTCGTCCCGCATCGCGTCGTACCGCCCGCTCCTCCCGCCGTGGCCCGCGCCGAGTTCGGTCTCGAGCACGATCGGACGTCCCGACGTCGTCGCCTCGCGCAGCCGGGCGACCCACTTCGCCGGCTCCCAGTACTGCACACGGGGGTCGTTGAGACCGGCGGTGACGTACATCGCCGGGTACGGCGCGGACCGCACGTTGTCGTAGGGCGAGTAGGTCGCCATGACGCGGTGGACGTCGGGATCGGCCGGGTCACCCCACTCGTCGTATTCGGTGACCGTGAGCGGGATCGTCGGGTCCGACATGGTCGTGATCACGTCGACGAACGGGACCTCGGCGACCGCGGCGGCGAACAGCTCCGGCCGCAGGTTGAGCGCGCCGCCCACCGTCAGCCCCCCCGCCGAGCCGCCCCGCACCGCGATGCGCGCGGGATCGGTGATGCCGGCGGTCACGAGATGCTCGACGCAGGCGACGACATCGCGGAACGTGTTCGGCTTGTGCGCGAGCCGGCCCTGCTCGTACCAGGTGCGCCCCATCTCTCCACCGCCGCGCACGTGCGCGATGGCGAACACGACGCCGCGCTCGAGCAGCTCGAGCCGCGACGACGAGAACACCGGGTCCATCGACGCCTCGTAGGCGCCGTAGGCGTAGACGAGGCACGGCGCGGTGCCGTCGTGCGCGACGTCGGCGCGGTGCACGACGCTCACCGGGACCTCGACGCCGTCGTGCGAGCGGGCCCAGGTGCGGAAGGTCGTGAAGCGGTCACGGTCGTAGCCGCCGCGCACCTGCTGCTGCTTGAGCAGGCGCCGCTCCCCCGTCGCCGTGTCGAGGTCGAGCACCTGGCTCGGCGTGGTGAGCGAGCCGTAACCGAGCCGCAGCGTGCGGGCGTCGAACGCCGCGACCGTGCCGAGCCCGGCGGTGTAGACGTCCTCGTCGAAGGCGAGCACGTCACCCTCGCCGGTGTCGGGGTCGCACAGGCGCACCTGCGTCCTCCCGCCGGTCCGCTCGGAGAGCACGAGGTGGTCACGGAAGACGTCCGCGTCCTCGAGTCGGACGCCCGGCCGGTGCGGGACGAGGTCGACCCAGCGCGCCGGGTCGGGGTCGTCGAGCGGCACGGTGCAGAGCTTGAAGTCGGTCGCGCCGTCGCGGTTCGTGACCACGTAGAGCCGCTCACCACGGTGCTCGACGTTCGCCTCGACACCGAGCGTGCGTGGCACGACGCAGCGCGGCGCCGCCGTCGGCTCGCCGGCCGGGATGAGGTGGATCTCGTCGACGACCTTCGTGCCGAGGTGGATCGCGACGAACGCCTCCGAGCGTGTCCGGCCGAGCCCGATCCAGAAGCGCTCGTCGAGCTCCTCCATCACGAGCTCGTCGGACCCGGCCGGGGAGCCGATGCGGTGACGCCACACCTGGTACGGCCGCCACGCGTCGTCGGGCACGAGATAGAGGAAGGTCGCGTCGTCGTCGAACCAGGCGCAGCCGTAGGTCGCGCGGTTGGTGACCTCCTCGACGGTCTCCCCCGTCGCGAGGTCGCGCACGCTCAGGCGCAGCACCTCGCCGCCGTCCGTGTCGACGCCGACGACCGCGAGCCGGTGGTCGCGGCTGATCGAGAACACACCGAGCGAGTAGTAGGGGTGACCCTGCGACTCGACGTTGCCGTCGAGGAGCACGACCTCGTCGGCCGGCGGGTCGTGCGGGTCGACGGGAAGCCGGTGCGAGTCGGGCAGGTCACCGGCGTCGGTCACGCCCGCAGGTGCCGGACGGCGGCAATGGATCGGGTACTGCTGCCCCTCGACGGTGCGCCGGTAGTAGAGCCAGCCGTCGTCGAGCACCGGCACCGACGCGTCGGTCTCGACGACGCGCCCCTTGATGCCGGCGAAGAGCTCGTCGACGAGCGGCTCCAGCGGGTCGAAGAGGGCCGCGGTGTGGGCGTTCTCCGCCTCGAGATGCGCGCGCACGGCCGGGTCCTCGCGGTCGCGCAGCCAGTACCACGGGTCGTCGACGACGCTCCCGTCGCTGCGCGTGAGCGTGTGCGGACGGCGCGGCGGGACCGGCGCGTCGGACGCGGGGACGGGCAACGGCATCGTGGCTCCGGTCGACGGGGAGGGCCGGGAAGTCTCCGGACCTGCGGCGCGCTGAGGCTACGGCTCACGCCGCCGTCCTGTCCGCCGCGCGACCAGCGCGACGAGACGGGGCGAGAGGCGGTTCGCTGCCTGCATCGCGGCGAGCATCGGCGGGTCGAACACCTGCGGACGCGGACGGTCGATCGTGCGTGCGATGACGCGGGCCGCACGCTCCGGCGTGATCGTCGGGATGAGCCGTCCGACGCGCGGGATGTGCTCGTGCGTGTCGGGGTTCGCGTCGAAGTACTCGCTCGACACCTCGCCGAAGAGCACGTGGCAGGACGCGACACCTGTGCCCGAGAGGTCCTGGCGCAGCGCCTCGTGCAGCCCGCGCAGCGCCCACCGTGACGTCGTGTAGCCCGTCGCCCCCGGCCACGGCGCGACGGATGCGGGTGAACCGACGTGGACGACGACACCGCGCCGACGTGCGAGCAGCGCCGGCATGAAGGCATGCGTCACGTTCCACGCGCCGAGGAACGGTGCACCGAGCATCGCCGCGAGATCGTCGTGCGACGTCTCCTCCATCCAGCGCCACACGCCCGCGCCGGCGGAGTTCACGATCGCGTCCGGCGTGCCGGCCTTCTCGAGCACCCGGGCCGCCATCGCGTCGACCGCTGTGCCGTCGGCGGCGTCGAGCGGTTCGACGAGCGCTCGTCCGCCGACCGCCTCGATGTCGACAGCGACCTCCGCGAGGCGCTCGGCACGCCGCGCGACGAGCACGACCGTCCAGCCGCGCGCACCGAGCAGCCGCGCCGTCGCGGCACCGATGCCACTCGACGCACCCGTGACGACCACGACCTGCTGCTGCCCGCTCATCCCGTCTCCAGTGCCTCGAGCCCCTCGAGGTCGTCGGCGAAGCGCCGCACGACCTCCGCATGCATCGTCGCATGCGCCGGGTCCTCGTGCTGCGGGTCGGCGGCGACGACGGCACGGGCGAGGTCGCGCGTGCGGCCGATCACGTCCAGGTCCCGGTCGATTCGGGCGAGCCGGAGGTCCGGGAGACCCGACTGGCGCCGTCCGAACAGCTGCCCCGCTCCGCGTAGGTCCAGATCGGTCGCCGCGAGCGCGAACCCGTCGGTCGTCGCGACCATCGCCTCGAGCCGGGCGCGACCGTCCTCGGTGAGCTCGTCGAGCGGCTGGGACGCCATGAGGGCGCAGTGGCTGACGTCCGCGCCTCGGCCGACCCGGCCGCGCAGCTGGTGGAGCTGACTGAGCCCGAAGCGTTCCGCGTCCTCGATGATCATGGTGGTCGCCTCGGGCACGTCGACGCCGACCTCGATCACGGTGGTGGCGACGAGCACCTGCGCCTCGCCCTCGCGGAAGCGGCGCATCGCCGCCTCCTTGTCGTCGGCACGCAGCCGGCCGTGGACGAGCTCGACCGCGAGGTCCGGGAACACCTCGTCCCGCAGCCGCCTGTGGTGATCGACCGCGCTCGTCGCGCCGCTCTCCCCCGGCTCGACGAGCGGGCACACCACGTAGGCCCGCAGGCCGATGCCGGCCTGCCGTCGGACGTGGTCGTAGAGGCGCTCCCGCCGCTCCGGTGCGGACGGATCGAGGAGCGTCGTGCGCACCGGCGTCCGCCCGGGCGGCAGCTCGTCGAGCACCGTCACATCGAGGTCGCCGTAGACGGTGAGCGCGAGCGAGCGCGGGATCGGCGTCGCGGTCATGACGAGCACGTCCGGGAGCACGTCGGGCCCGTCGCCGTCGCTCGCCGTCTTGTCCTTGAGCGCCACCCGCTGCGACACGCCGAAGCGATGCTGCTCGTCGATGACGACGACGCCGAGCGCGCCGAAGCGGACCCCGTCCTCGATGAGCGCATGCGTCCCGACGACGAGGTCGACCGTGCCGTCCGCGAGGTCGTCGAGGATGCGGCGGCGCTGCGCCGCGGTGGTCGATGAGGTCAGCAGCTCGATGCGCACGCCGCCCGGGACGTTCACGCCGAGCGGTGCGAGCAGCGTCGTGAGCGTCCGAAGATGCTGCTCGGCGAGGAGCTCGGTCGGTGCCATGAGCGCGGCCTGCCGCCCGCGGTCGACGGCGGCGAGCATCGTCCAGAGCGCGACGAGCGTCTTGCCCGACCCGACGTCGCCCTGCAGCAACCGGTGCATGGGACGCTCCAGCGCAAGGTCCTCGGCGATGCCGTCGAACGCGCGCCGCTGTGCACCGGTCGGCGCGAAGGGCAGCGCGTCGACGAGCCGCGCACCCCAACCGTCGGCGGCGGGCGCGTTGTCGAGCCCGACCATGCCGTCCTCGAGCCGCCGACGTCGCCACTGCAGCCCGAGCTGCAGCACGAGCAGCTCGTCGAACACGAGCCGGTCGCGGGCGCGCGTCACGTCGTCCCAGTGCTCGGGCGTGTGGATCAGCCGGACGGCTGCGTCGAGGTCGACGAGCCCCTCGCGCTCCCGCAGCTCCGTGCCGAGCCAGTCGTCGAGCGGGCCGACCGCCTCGAGCGCTGCGGCGACGAACGTGCGGATGCGGTCGCTCGGCAGCGCGCCGGTCGCGGGGTAGACGGGCAGGAGCCGCTGGTGCCTCAGGTCCTCCGCGGCCTCCTCGGCGCTGCGGCCAGCCCGCACGTGGCCGAGCACCTCGACCTTCGGTCCGGCGAGCTGCAGCTGGCCGCGGAACTCCCCGACCTTGCCGCTGAACGCGGCGACGGTCCCAGGGGCGAGCCGGTCCGCCATCCAGCGCTGGTTGAAGAACGACGCACGGAACACGGCGCCGCCGGACTGGCGCACCACGAGCTCCGCGATGTCACGGCGCGTCCTGCCCTTGGGAGCGATACGCCGGACCTGCGCGTCGATGACCTCGCCGACGAGCGTCGCGGGCTGCCCGACCTCGACAGCGGACAGGTCGACGACCTCGCCGGCGTCCGCGTAGCGGCGTGGGTAGTGCTCGAGCAGGTCGCGGACGCTGCGGACCCCGAGCGTCGCGAGCTGCTTCGCGGCCGCCGGACCGATGCCGGGGAGGCGGGTCACGGCCTCGTCGAGCATCAGGTTGACCGGTCGCGCATCAGACGCGTGCGGCCGCGAGCAGGCGCTCGACGAGCGTGGTGAAGTCGACACCTGACGCCGCCCAGACGCGCGGGAACATCGACGCCTCGGTGAAGCCCGGGATCGTGTTGATCTCGTTGAGCAGCAGGCGACCGTCGGCGGCGAGGAAGAGGTCGATGCGTGCCATGCCGCGCCCACCGATCGCGTCGAACGCCCGCCGGGCGACCTGCTCGATCGCCGCGACGGTCGCAGGGTCGACATCCGCCGGAACGTCGAGGCGCGAGGGCGTGACGTACTTCGCGTCGAAGTCGTAGAAGCGGTTGACGGGGACGATCTCCCCGACGCAGGACACCTCGACGTGCCCGTCGTGCTCGAGCACACCGACCTCGAGCTCGCGCAGCGCGACGAGCCCCTCCTCGACGACGATGCGGTGGTCATGCTGCGCCGCTTCGACGATCGCATCGTCGAGCGCGCCGGCGTCGTCGATGCGCGTGATGCCGATCGACGAGCCCTGGCGGGCCGGCTTGACGAACCACGGCAGCGGGATGCGGGCGAGCTCGTCGCGGACGAGGTCGGGCTCCCGGCGCCATCGGTCGATCTCGAACCCCACGTAGGCGACCTGCGGGAGACCGTGGAGGCGGAAGCGGCCCTTCATGGCGGCCTTGTCCACCCCGAGCGCGGACGCGGCGACGTCGGCGCCCACGTAGGGCAGCCCGACCGTCGCGAGCAGCCCCTGGACGCTGCCGTCCTCACCTCCCGGTCCGTGCAGGACCGGGAACGCGACGTCGACACCGGTCCGGCGCACGATGCTGCCGTCCCGGTCGAGGACGACGAGCTCGGGTCCGGCGTCCGTCGTGACCAGCGCAGCGGTCGGGCCGTCGCCCGGCACCTGCGGGAGCGTCCCGTCGGTGACCGGTGCGATGACCCCATCGGTCAGCGTCCACCGCCCGTCGGACGTGATGCCGACGGGCAGGACCTCATGGTCGGTCGCCGCGAGCGCCGCGAGCACGGAGCGGGCCGAGAGGCAGGACACCGGGTGCTCCGCGGAGCGACCGCCGTACAGGACGAGGACGCGTGCCACGAGGCTCCCTCCGGGCGCGGATGGAGCCTAGCCACGGGGCTCCATCGGACCGCCGAGCAGCACCGTCCGTCGGGGTAGGTTGCGGGACGAGCAGCCGCACGCCGGTGCGGCTCGACGATGGGGACGGAGGCAGGGTCATGGCACAGGTCGAGCTCGACGGGCGGGTCGCGGTCGTCACCGGCGCGGGCGGTGGTCTCGGTCGCAGTCACGCGCTGTCGCTGGCCGCTCGGGGTGCGAAGGTCGTCGTCAACGACCTCGGCGGCTCGCGCGACGGCTCGGGAGCGGGCTCCGAGATGGCCGATGCGGTCGTCGCAGAGGGCGTCGCGGGCGGCGGGGAGGCGGTCGCGAACTACGACTAGGTCGCGACGCCGGAGGGCGGCCGCGCGATCGTGCAGACTGCGCTCGACGCGTTCGGCCGCGTCGACATCGTGATCAACAACGCCGGCATCCTCCGCGACGTCTCCTTCCAGAAGCTCGAGCCGGACGCGCTCGACCTCGTCCTGAAGGTGCACCTCTACGGCGCCTTCAACGTCTCGCACGCCGCGTGGCCGCACCTGCGTGAGCAGGAGTACGGCCGCATCGTCTCGACCGCATCCGGGTCGGGGCTGTACGGGAACTTCGGCCAGTCGAACTACGCGGCCGCGAAGCTCGGCATCGTCGGGCTCACGCGCACGCTCGCCATCGAGGGCGCGAAGTACGGCATCACCGCGAACGCCATCGCACCCGTCGCCCAGTCCCGGATGACCGAGGACATCATGCCGCCGCAGCTGCTCGAGCGACTGCAGCCCGAGCATGTGTCACCGCTCGTGGTGTTCCTCGCCTCCGAGGCGTGCACCGACACGGGCCACGTGTACTCGGTCGGCGGCGGCTATCTCGCGCGGGTCGCGACGGTCGAGGGACCGGGGACGACGTTCGACGGCGTCCCGTCGGCGGACGACATCGCGGACCGCTGGGACGACATCAACCGCATGCCGCTCGGCGAGGGCGTCGGCGAGTTCGCGAACCTGTTCGAGCAGACGGGCCGCATCATCACGGCCCTCGGGATCACGTTCGACTGACCCCGGCCCGGTCGAGGATCGCGAGGACCTCCTCGACGAGTTCGTCGGTCGTCGAGGAGGTCGTGTCGACGACCGCGTCGTGCGCGACGTCGAGGACCGCAGCGCGCTGGGCGGCGGAACGGCCGGGGGCGACGTCGTCGCGGTCAGCCTCACGGTCGTCGAGCACGACGGGGTCGCAGGTCATCCCGATGGTGATGAGCGGCACGCCGTCGCAGGCACGACGGAGGTCGGCGAGCATCGCCGTGTCGACGATGCAGTGGTCGAGTCCGACGTCGAACCCGGCGCGTGCCCACGCCGCGGCGGCACGGTGCATCCCAGCGGTCATCTCGCGACCGAGCGGGCCGTAGCGGAAGCGCGGTGGGAGCCCTGCGACGCTCGGCTCGACCCGCTCGACGAGCTCGGCCCAGCGTCCACGCCCACCCGGCCCGAGGAGCGCACGGGTCGCGTCGAGCCCGGCGACGACGAGCGGTCCGGAACGGACGGTCGACCAGCGGCGCTGCAGGGCCGCGAGCGTCGCCGACTTCCCCACCGACGACGGACCGTCGAGCACCAGCACGACCCCGGACCCCATCACGCGCCCTCCTGCCGATCGCTGCCGGCCGCTCCCATCATTCGGACCGTGCGGGACGCGCGAGCAGCCGCTCCCCGATCGCACCGACGTCCGCATCGTCGCGCGTCACGGCGACCACCGCATCGACCATCGGCATGTCCACACCGTGGCGGGCCGCGAGTGCCGCGAGGAGCGGTGCTGACCGGATCCCTTCAGCGACCGACCCCATCGACGCCGTGATGTCCGCGAGCCGTTCCCCGCGCCCAAGTCGCTCCCCGACCGTGCGGTTGCGCGAGCGGCTCGACGTGCACGTCGCGACGAGGTCCCCGACGCCGGCGAGCCCCTGGAAGGTCAGCGGTTCGGCGCCGAGTGCGACCCCGAGCCGCGTCATCTCCGCGAGCCCTCGCGTCATGAGGAACGCGGCGGTGTTGTCGCCATATCCGAGTCCGTGCGCCGCCCCGGCCACGATCGCGAGGACGTTCTTCACCACACCGCCGACCTCGACACCGATCCTGTCCGTGTTCGTGTAGACCCGGAGGCTCGGACCCATCACGGCATCCCGGACCCGTTCGGCCCGTCGGAGGTCCGGGCATGCGGCGACGGCAGCGGACGGCTGACCGCGCGCGATCTCCTCGGCCAGGTTCGGACCGCTGACCGCGACGACGCGGTCCGGATCGGCGGCGAGCGTCTCGATGATGACCTGGCTCGCGAAGCGTCCGCCGCTCGCGTCGAGCCCCTTCGTCAGGCTCGCGAGGGTGGCGACCGCGGGTACGGCCGCACCCCATGCGGCGAGCTGCTCGGCGAGGCCGACGGACGGGATCGCGAGGACCACGAGATCAGCGGATGCGAGCACGGCCTCCGGATCCGACGAGATCGCAAGATGCGCGGGAAGCTCGACGCCGGGGAGGTAGCGCTCGTTGCGCCGCGTCGTCGCGAGGTCGTCGGCGGCACCAGGGTCGCGGGCCCAGAGGGCGACGTTCTCGCCGCTCGCGAGGCAGCGCAGCGCGAACGCCGTCCCCCAGGCCCCCGCGCCCATCACCGCGACCGCACCCATGAACGTCGGCTCCCGACCGTGGACCTCCGCGCACTCTAACCATGCGCGTCCCCTGCTCATCCCGGGTGCAGCGTCCGATCGGGACCGGCACGGGTCGCCCCGTAGCCTCCGGGGATGATCAGGACGGCGAACTCCCCCCTCCCGACGACGGCGCTCATCCCGCTCCGCGGCGAGGGGAAGTCACGCCTCGCCGACGCACTCGGTCCCGCGAGGCGCGGCGGCCTAGTGGCCGCGATGCTCGACGACGTCCTGATGGCGCTGTCGGGGTGCGGGGTGAGCGACGTCGTCATCCTCGCCGGGGATGGACCGGCCGAGGATCTCGCGAGCGCGCATGGGCTCCGCGTCCTGCGCGATCCGATCGCCCCGACCGGTGCGGCTCCCGACGAGGACGGTCGGCTCCGGGCGGCCGTCGACGCAGGACTCGCGGTGCTGCCGGCGGACGCGGTGCGCCTGGTCGTCGCCGCCGACCTCCCGCGGTTGAGTGCTGCGGAGATCGAGACGGTCGTCGCCGACCCGGCGGACGTCGTCGTCGTCCCGACCGTCGGTGGCGGGACGGCCGTGCTGCGTCTCGGCCCCGGCGTCATGATCCCGGTGCAGTACGGGCGCGGCTCCGCGGGTGCGCATCTGCGGGTCGCGGACGCGCGCGACCTGACCACGTCGGTCCTCGACCTGCCGGGTGCGCGCCACGACGTCGACGCGGCGGCCGACCTCACGGCGCTCATCGGACCGCTCGACGGCACGATGCCCGGACCGGCGACCGCCGCCTTCCTCGACGTGCCCGCCGGCTAACCTGCCCTTCGCGCACAACGACGCGCTCGGACGCACAGGAGCTGGGACATGCCGCAGGGCACCATCCGGGCCTTCGACCCCGCGACGCGTTCCGGATCGCTGCTCGACGACGCACTGAACGAGCTGCGCTTCAGCGGCCGTGCGATGCAGGCGTCAGGGCTGCGTGAGCTCCGCATCGGTCAGCGCGTCCGCTTCACCCTCCCTCCTGGTGGCGACGCTGGCGAGGTCGCGACGCTCAACATCGTCAGCCTCTGAGCGACGTTCTCCTCGGTCCCGCCGTCAGCCCGCGACGATCCGGGCGAGCGAGGCCTCCGAGCGCTCCATGAGCAGCATGCCGAGGTCGCTCTGCTGCGCCTCGGCGACGCCGCGTGCCGCGTCGAGCGCCGCACGCAGCGGCGCGGTCCCCTCGGGCGCGGCGTCCTCCTGCTCGACGAGCACGGCCTCGAGCACGGCGTCCGCGTCGGCCCGACCGACCCGGCGTCCGAGGTCGCGGTCGTCGTCCTCGTCACGCCACGCGAGCGCGCAGGCGGCGAGGAAGCCCGGATCCGCGCCGTCGCCGTCCGCAGCGATCAGCGCGAGGTGCATCAGGAGCTTCGCCGCGACCCGGTCCGCATCGGCCACCGCAGCGACGAGTGGCGCGTAGCCGGCGAGCTCCGACGCGTCGAGGTCGGGCGCGAGGATGCGCACGAGCTTGGCCCGCACCGGCTGCTCCTGGTGGACCTCGAGGTCGTCGGGCAGCCCGTCGGGCGCCCCGTCCGCATCGGCGAGCCACTCGGCGAGCGGCCGCATCCGCCCCCACGCCGCCTCGGGATCGGCGATCCGGTCGGCCGCACGCCCGGCGAGCACGCGCTGCGGATCGACGGTGAAGCTCACGCGGCCCGGACCGTGCTCGGCGCGCGTCGCCTCCGCGTGCTCCGCCGACACCCATGCGGAGAGGCGTCGTCCCCGGGCGAACCGGCCGGGCGCTGCAGCGTCGAACGGCCCCACCGGACCGAGACGGTCACTCAGGTCGACGCGTGTGCGCAGCCCGTCGACCTCGATGAGCGGCAGGTTCGCTGCGGGCGTCCGGTGGTGCACGGTGATGCGCGTCATGCGGTCGGCTCCACGCAGCCGGGACCGGTCGGCGCCAGCGGCTCATCGTCATCGGGGTCGAGCACGATTTCGTCGGCCGGGATGCCGAGCAGGAACAGGATGGCATCGAGCCGCGGGACGTTCACGCTCGTGTCGGCAGCCGCCTGCAGGACCAGCTTCGCGTTGAAGGCGACGCCGAGCCCGGCCGCGGCGAGCATGTCGAGGTCGTTCGCGCCATCACCGATCGCGACGGTCTGCTCGAGCGGCACACGTTCGAGCTCCGCGATGCGCCGCAGCTCACGCGCCTTGCCGGCGCGGTCGAGCACGGCGCCGACGAGCCCACCGGTGAGCCGGCCATCGACCATCTCGAGGCGGTTCGCGACCGCATGGTCGATCCCGAGCTGCGCGGCGATCGGGCCGACGACGTGGTCGAACCCGCCCGAGACGACGGCGACCGTGTAGCCGAGCCGGCGGAGCGTCCCGACGAGCGTCCTGGCACCCGGGGTCAGCCGGACGCGGGCCGCCGCGCGGTCGAGCGCGTCCGCGTCGGTCCCGGCGAGGAGCGCGACCCGGGCCCGCAGGCTCGCCTCGAAGTCGAGCTCCCCCGCCATGGCGCGCGCGGTGATCGCCGCGAC
>JAURQY010000131.1 GCA_030835875.1 Nitriliruptorales bacterium
AGCAGCGGCAGGTCGAACCCCTCCCGCGTGCCGTCGCGGTCCATCGAGGTCAGCAGCACCTCCCCCGCACCCCGCCGGACCGCCTCTGCGCACCACCCCACGACGTCGAGCCCGGTCGGCGTGCGCCCACCATGCGTGAACACCTCCCAGCCGGCATCCGGGTCATCGGTGACGCGACGACGCGCGTCGACGGCGATGACGACCGACTGCGCGCCGACCGCGTCCGCGATCCGGTCGAGCAGATCGGGATCGGAGACCGCGGCCGTGTTCACGCTGACCTTGTCCGCACCAGCCGCGAGGAGCGCGCGCGCATCGTCGACGCTCCGAACCCCGCCGCCGATCGTGAAGGGGATGGAGAGCTCCGCGGCGCAGCGCTCGACGACGTCGATCATGATGGCGCGCGAGTCGCTCGACGCCGTGATGTCGAGCAGGACGAGCTCGTCGGCGCCGGCGAGGTCGTAGCGGCGGGCGAGCTCGACGGGGTCGCCCGCATCCCGGAGGTCGACGAAGTTGACCCCCTTCACGACGCGCCCGCCCTCGACGTCGAGGCATGGGATCACGCGGGCCGCGAGGCGGTCCGCGCCGCCCGCTGCTGCCGCCGAGGCTCCGGTCACGACCCGACCGCGGCGACGGCCGCAAGCGCCTCCGCGAGATCCACGTCGCCGCTGTAGAGCGCGCGCCCCACGATCGCACCGTCGACCCGCGGGTGCAGTGTCGCGAGCGTGACGAGGTCCGCGACGGACGCGACGCCACCCGACGCCGTCACCGCGGCCGAGGTCGCGTCGGCCACGCGCGTGAGCATCGCGAGGTTCGGACCGCTGAGCATCCCGTCGGTCTCGATGTCGGTGAAGATGAACCGTGCGACGCCGAGCCCATCGAGACGCGCGAGGACCTCGAACAGGTCCCCTGCGTCCTCGGTCCAGCCACGTGCCCGCAGGGTCCCGCCGCGTGCGTCGAGGCCGACCGCCAGCCGGTCCTCCGCCACGGCAAGCGCAGCGGGGACGAAATCGGGGTCGGTCAGCGCCATCGTGCCGACGACGACACGTGCAGCCCCGAAGTCGAGCGCGGCATGGACGTCGTCGATGGTGCGCACTCCCCCCGACGCCTGGACGAGTCAGCCCGTCGCGTCGACGATGCGCTCGATGAGATGCCGGTTGCGCGGCTCTCCCGTGAACGCGGCGTCGAGGTCGACGACGTGCAGCCAGCGCGTGCCCGTCGCGGCGAACCGCATCGCGGCGTCGACCGGATCGTCGTACTCCGTCGCCGCGTCCGCCCGGCCCTGCGTGAGACGGACCGCCCGTCCGTCGCGGATGTCGACCGCCGGGTAGAGCTCGAACTCCGCCTCGCTCATCGTGCGACCTCCCCGCCGACGGCCGTCCCGATCGAGGCGACCCAGTCGGCGAGCAGCCGCGCGCCGACCGCCCCTGACTTCTCGGGGTGGAACTGCGTGCCGAGCACGCTCCCCTCACGGACGACACATGGGAAGTCCGCTCCGCCGTACGAGCAGCGGGCGAGGACGTGCGCGTCGTCCTTGGGGACCGCGTAGTAGGAGTGCGCGAAGTAGAGTCGGCGCCCCTCGACGCCACCGAGCACGGGGTCCGGCCGGACGACGTCCACGACGTCCCAGCCCATGTGCGGGACGACGGCGCGCTCCGGGAAGCGCACCACGCGACCGGGGAGCAGACCCAGCCCCGGCTCGTCCGACTCCTCGGAGCCGCCGTAGAGGAGCTGCATCCCGACGCAGATGCCGAGAACCGGTCTTCCGTCCGCGACGAAGGAGCGCACGACCTCCTCGAGGCCGCGCTCCCTGAGCCTGCGGCTGCACGTCCCGAAGTGCCCCACGCCCGGGATCACGAGCGCGTCGGCGTCCGCGGCGAGGACGGGATCGGCGGTGATGGTCGCCTCCGCCCCCGCCGCCTCGACCCCTCGCCGGGCGGATCTGACGTTGCCGGCGTCGTAGTCGAGCACGGCCGCCCGGAGGCGCCGCGTCACTGCAGCACACCCTTGGTGGACGGCACGCCCGTCGTGGTCACGCGGACCGCGCGGCGCAGCGCGACGGCGACGGCCTTGAACACCGACTCGTACACGTGGTGCGTGTTGTCGCCGCCGAGGTTGGTGACGTGCAGCGTGATGCGGGCGTTCGCGACGAGCGCCTCGAAGAAGTGCTTCACGAGCGTCGTCTCGAAGGCGCCGACGACCTCGACCGGCGTGTCGACCTCCCAGACGAGGTACGGACGCCCCGAGAGGTCGATCGCGACGCGGGTGATCGCCTCATCGATCGGGACGGTCGCGTCGCCGAAACGCTCGACGCCGGCCCGGTCGCCCCACGCCTCCGCGAGCGCCTGGCCGAGCGCGATGCCGGTGTCCTCGACGGTGTGGTGCGCGTCGATCTCGAGGTCACCCTCGGTGCGCACCTCGAGCGCGAGCCGTCCGTGCCGGCCGAGCTGGTCGAGCATGTGGTCGAAGAACGGGACGCCCGTCGCGACCTCACTCGTCCCCTCACCGTCGAGGTCGAGCGCGACGTGGACGCGCGTCTCCTTCGTGTCGCGCTGGATGCGGGCGGTGCGGGCCATCGTCACTCCTGTCCGGCGTCCGGTCGGTCCGTCGCCGCGTTGTCGACGTGCACGTCGGCGAGGGCGGTGATGAAGCGGTCGTCCTCCCCCGGTGTTCCGACCGTGACACGCCAGGTGCCGGGACGACCGACCGCGGACGATAGGTCACGCACGAGCACCCCGTGGTCCAGCAGGCGCGCGAACACGTCCGTTCGGTCCGTGTGGAGCAGGAGGAAGTTCGCGGCCGAGGGCAGCACCGCCACGCCGTCCATCCGCTCGAGCGC
>JAURQY010000132.1 GCA_030835875.1 Nitriliruptorales bacterium
ATGACCGCGTCGACCCAGTCCGGCCGGTGGACGAGCAGCTGGTCGATGACGGGCCGCCCGACGAGCGCGTCCGCAGCGCCCCAGACGAGGAGCGTCTCCACGGGCATCGCGCGCACGCCCTCGGTGAGCTCTCGGCCGCCGAGCAGCGCCGCGACAAGCGACTCGACCGCGTAGGCGAGTGACTCGACGCGCCACGGGCTGCGCTTCCCGAGCTGCAGGTTCTCGCGCATCACCGCGAGCATCGAGGGGCTCAGACGGTCGCGATCAGCGACGGTGAGCGCGAGCGCGTCCTCCATCAGGAGGTCGACGTCCGCACGCGACCAGAACGCGCGCAGCAGCGTCGCGCCGACGCCGGGCACGACGAACGGGGCGAAGCGTCGGAACACCGGTCCGGGAAGGTGCGTGAGGTCGGTCCTCGCGGTCGGGAGCGCCGGCGCGACCATGACCGCACGCTCGATGCGGTCCGGTGCGATCCCGGCGAGGAGCGCGGTGAGCATCCCGCCCATCGAGTTGCCGTGGACGATCGCGCGCTCGATGCCGAGCGTGTCCATGAACGCAGGGATGAAGCGTGCGTTCGCGCGCACGCGCGCGGCGCTGAAGCGCGGTGGCATGGTCCGCCCGAACCCGGGCAGGTCCATCGTGATGACCTCACGGTCGGTGCCGAGGGCACCCATGACCTCGAGCCAGTTCGTGGCGCCGCCACCGAGCCCGTGGATGAACAGGTGCGGGACGTCCGCCCCGCCGTCCGCCGGGCGCAGCCCGCCGCGGATCGTGTGCACCTGCGTCCCGTGGACGGCGACGAACCCGGAGCGCAGCGACGCCCACGCGGCGCTCCGCGCGCCGAGGTCGCCGAGCGACTCCAGTCGCACCTCACCTGTCGCAGCGCTGATGCGCTCGTCCGTCCCCGTCCGGTTCACGTCGTCACACCTCGTGGTCGCCGGGAGTGTAGGACGCAGCGTCACGTCGCAACCGGGCGACGTCCTCGGCCAGAAGCCGGGTGACCTCCTCAGTATCGGTCACGGGCCGCTCGCAGACCATGCCGCGGCAGACGTAGGCGGCGGGTCGGCCATCGACCTCGGTGCGGTGCGCGAGGAGCGGCACGGCGTCGCCGTGCTCGGGGGGCGCGACGACGACGATCACCGACGGGTGGTGCGCGTCGAGCGCCGCACGCTCGAGACGGTCGCGCGCGATGCCGGGCTCCCCGACGATGACGACCTCGACGGAGCCTGCGGCGAGCTCCTCGAGCTGGCGCAGCACCGCCCCGAACCCCGTCGGCATGCGCCGGGCGGGGTCGGCGAGGAGCCGCAGCGCCCGGTCGGCCGGGTCCCACCAGCGCGTGTCGCCGGTGAGCGCGTGCAGACGCCGGCACACCTCGACCATGACGCTCGTGCCGGCCGGCGTCGCGTTGTCCCACGTCTCCTTCGGGCGTGCGATGAGCCGCTCGCCGTCGACGGGCGTCTGGAACCAGCCGCCGTCGGGGTCGGCGAAGCGCGCGTCGGCCGCCTCGGCGAGCGCCACGGCGCGGGTGAACCAGCGCGCGTCGCCGGTCGCCGCGAAGAGCTCGAGGTCGGCGAGCGCGAGGTTCGCGTGGTCCTCGAGGAACCCGTCGACGCCGGCGGTGTGACGTGCGCGCACCGTCCCGTCGGTCGCGGTCGTGACAGCCGTCGCGTGCAGGTGCTCCGCGGCACGTGCGGCCGCCTCGACCCAGTCATGTCGTGCGAGCGCGCGACCCGCACGGACGAGACCGACGATGGCGAGCCCGTTCCAGTCGGTCAGCACCTTGTCGTCGACGCCCGGCTGCGGGCGCATGTCGCGCCGTGCACGCAGTGCCCCCCGCACCTCATGCCACGCGGCGGAGAACGCGAGCTCGTCGATCCCCTCCGCGGCGGCGAACGCGTCACGCGGGACCGGTTCGTGGATGACGGTGACCCCGGCGCCACCCTCGTGCCAGTTCCCGCCCGGCGTGACGCCGAGGAAGCGGGCGAAGCGGTCGGGGTCGTGACCGGTGGCCGCGACGACCTCACGCAGCTCCGCGTCGGTCCAGACGTAGGTGAGCCCCTCGACGCCGTCGGTGTCCGCGTCGAACGCTGCGACGAACACGCCGTCCCGTGTCGCGAACGTCGTGAGCAGCGCCTCGGCGGTCTCGACGGTCGGCGTGACGAGGCTGCGCTCACCGCTGCGCGACGCCGCGGCCGCGAACGCCGGGAGCAGCAGCGCGTTGTCGTAGAGCATCTTCTCGAAGTGTGGGACGAGCCAGCGCTCGTCGGTCGAGTAGCGCGCGAATCCGCCGGCGAGCAGGTCGTTGATCCCACCGCGCGCCATGTGGTCGAGGGCCTGGGTGGCCGCGGCGAGCGCGACGTCCTCGCCGGTGCGGTCGAAGCGGGTGAGCAGCCATGCGATCGTCATCGCCTGCGGGAACTTCGGCGCGCGCCCGAACCCGCCGTGCGTGCGGTCCCACGCGCGGTGGAGCACGAGTGCAGCGGCGTCGCGCGTCGTCCCCCCGACGTCGAGCACCTCGACCGCCTCGAGCACGTCCGACTGCGCGATGGACGTCGCGATGTCGTTCGCGCTCGCGACGACCTCGTCGCGACGCTC
>JAURQY010000133.1 GCA_030835875.1 Nitriliruptorales bacterium
GACGACGCGGTCGAGCGCGAGCTGCAGCTGGTCAAGGTCGGTGCCGACCCCACGACGCGCTCGAGCATCATCGAGCTCGCGGACGTGTTCCGCGCCAAGGTCGTGGATGTCGGACTCGACAGCATGATCATCGAGGCGGCGGGGAACCCGCACAAGCTCCAGGCGATGCTGGACCTCCTCCAGCCGTTCGGTATCCGTGAGTTCGTGCGGAGCGGCACGATCTCCCTGTCGCGCGGGGGCACCGCGATCACCGATAACGGCCGTGCAAGGATGCGACGCGTCATCTGATGCGAACCGGACCCTGCGGACACGCGGGTGTCGGCGGGGCGAGGGGAGAGCAGCGGTGGTGAAGCAGGAGGGCGTGCCACTGCGCCTCGACTGGCGCTGGCGTGTGCTTGAGGTCCTCTTCGTGTCGGTCCTCTCGCTCGCACGGTGGCGGATCACCGTCGAGGGGGAGGAGCATGTCCCCGCTGCCGGTGGGGCGATTCTCGCGTTCAACCATCACAGCTACGCCGATGCCGTCATGCTCGCCTGGGCGGTGGTCCTCCGTGCCGGCCGTCCGCTGCGGTTCATGGCCAAGCGCGAGGCGTGCGAGGGTCGTTGGATCGGGTGGCTCACGCGCTGGGTTTCGGTGATCCCGGTCGACCGCGGCTCGCCGGGCGCACGTGCACGCGCGTTCGAAGGTGCGCGTGAGGCCGTCGTGGATGGCGACCTCGTCGCGATCGCGCCAGAGCAGACGATCTCGAGCTCGCTCGACCTCCTGCCGTTCCGGCTCGGCCCCGCACGCATCGCGATCGCGACCGGCGCCCCGATCGTCCCCTGCGTCGGCTGGGGGTCGCAGCGCGCGATCGGACCGGATCGTCGACCCGCCCGTCTGGTCCGTCTGCCGGTGACCGTGCGCTTCTCAGCGCCGATCGTGCCGGAGCCGGGGGAGAGCGCTGAGGCGCTGACAGCTCGCCTCCGCGCTCGCATGGAGGAGGAGCTCGGCGACGTCCAGCGCACGTACCGTGATGGGCTCCCGGCGGGAGCGCACTGGGTCCCGGCGCGGCTCGGGGGCGGTGCACCGTCGCATCCCGACGTCCTCGCCGAACACGAGCGACGACTGAGGGACTGGAACCGCGAGGAGGGTCCCGCATGAGCGCCACTTCGGTCCCCCGGGCGACCCCGTACTACCACGTGGTCGCGCGACTCGCGATGACGCCGATCTGGCTGCAGCGCTGGCGGCTCGACGTTGAGGGGCTCGAGCACGTGCCGCGCTCGGGTGGCGCGGTGATGGTGCTCAACCACTCCAGCTTCGTCGACTTCTTCACCGCTGCCCGCCCTGCCTTCCTCCGCCTCGGTCGTCCCGTCAGGATCCTCGCCAAGGCGTCGCTGTTCCGGTCCCGGATCGTCGGACCGTTCATGCGTGGTGCGGGACACATCCCGGTCGAACGGGGCGCGGGTCGGGACGCGCTCACGGCGGCGGTGGCGGCGCTCCGGCGCGGCGAGTTCATCGGGGTGCTCCCTGAGCAGACCATCTCGCCGTCGTTCGAACTGCTCCCGTTCAAGACGGGTGCGGTCCGCATGGCGCAGGAGGCCGGCGTCCCGGTCGTCCCGGCAGTGTCCTGGGGTTCGCACCGGTTCTGGACCGCCGGCGACGGGCCGCACCTGACGTGGCGACTCCCTGTCCACATCCGCTACGCCCCACCGGTCCATCCCGACGGTGACGCGGAGACGGTGACCGCACGGATCCGCGACACGATGGCGACCATGCTCGCCGACGTCCAGCAGCGCTACCGCGACGGCGCTCCCGCAGGTGCCCGGTGGGTGCCCGCACGGCTCGGAGGATGCGCCCCGACCGTCGAGGAGGCGGAGGAACGGTTGCGGCGGCTCCGCTCGAGCTGGGGTCGTGCCGAGCGCACGGAGACGGAGGGGGAAGGATGAGCATCGCCGTGCGCGACGCGACCGTCGCGGACCTCCCGACGATCGCCGCGATCTACACGCACTACACGCTGAAGACGACGGCGACCTTCAACATCGAGGTCCGCAGTCCTCGTGAGTGGCGCGACCGTTTCCAGCAGCACATCGTCGACGGGCCGTACGACCTCATGGTGGCCGAGGAGGACGGTGCGGTCGTCGGGTTCGTGGAGACGCAGCGCTTCCGGCCGAAGGCGGCGTACGACCGCTCCGTCGAGATCTCGGTCTACGCGAGCCCGGACGCGCAGGGGCGCGGTGTCGGAGCACTGCTCTTCGCTGCGCTGTTCGCGCGCCTCGAGGGCGACGAGCGCTTCCATCGCGCCTTCTCCATCATCGCGCTCCCGAACGCGGCGTCCATCGCGCTGCACGAGCGGTTCGGGTTCGTCCATCGCGGGACGCTCACCGAGGCCGGCTTCAAGTTCGGCCAGTACCTGGACGTCGCCTACTACGAACGAATTCTGTGACGACCTCCATCACCGACCTCGCCGGGGGACCGGACGCCTTCGTCCGGCTCGTCGATGCGTTCTACGCACGGGTGGAGCAGGACCCGGTGCTCCGTCCGATGTATCCCGAGGACCTCGAGCCGGGCAAGGAGCACCTCGCACTGTTCCTCGCCCAGTACTTCGGTGCGACCGACCTCTACTCGTCCCGTCGCGGCCATCCGCGCCTCCGGATGCGCCACGCGCCCTTCCCGATCGACCCGGAGGCGGCGGGGAGGTGGGCCACGCACATGCTCGCGGCCGTCGAGGACGTCGGGTTCACCCCGGAGGTTCGCGCGGCGCTCGAGGCGTACGTGGTCCGTGCGACGCCGACCCTCGTGAACCGCCTGCCCGGTGACCTGCCAGCGGCCGACGGCCCCACGCCGACGACCTAGGCTCTCGGCGCTGTCCCACGAGCCCACCAGCCGGAGCCCGCCAGGGCACGATCCTCGGAGCACCCGTGAAGGTCCTCGTCGCCGCTCCGCTCGCACCCGCTGGCGTCGAGACGCTCGCGATCGACCACGAGGTCGACGTCATGACCGAGCTCAGCAAGCCTGAGCTGCTCGAGGTCATCGGCGGGTACGACGCGATCGTCGTCCGTTCTCAGACGCAGGTCGATGCGGACGTGATCGCGGCGGGTCGGAACCTGAAGGTCATCGCGCGCGCCGGCGTCGGTGTGGACAACGTGGACGTCGAGGCCGCGACGCGCTCCGGCATCATCGTCTGCAACGCGCCGCAGTCGAACATCATCTCTGCCGCCGAGCACACGGTCGCGATGCTCCTCGCAGTCGCCCGGAACATCCCCCAGGCCCACAGTGCACTCATGGAGGGCCGTTGGGAGCGGAACCGCTGGACGGGTATCGAGCTGTACGGCAAGACGCTCGGGATCCTGGGTCTCGGTCGGATCGGCAGCCTCGTCGCGAAGCGCTGCCAAGCGCTCGGTATGGACGTCATCGCCTACGACCCGTTCCTCGCGCCGGACCGTGCCGCACGGATGGACGTCGAGCTGCTCCCCAACGTCGAGGCGGTCCTCCAGCGTGCGGACTTCGTGACCGTCCACCTGCCGAAGACGCAGGAGACAGCGAATCTCATCGATGCATCACGTCTCGCGCTCATGCCGGCACATGCATGCATCATCAACGTCGCGCGTGGTGGGATCATCGACGAGGCCGCTCTCGCGGACGCGCTGCGCGAGGGCAGGCTCGCCGGCGCGGCGCTCGACGTGTTCGCGAGCGAACCCCTCAAGGACTCACCGCTGCTCGGGCTGCCGAACGCCGTGCTGACGCCGCACCTGGGGGCGTCGACCAGCGAGGCGCAGGACAAGGCGGGCACGCAGGTCGCCGAGTACGTCAACCTCGCGCTCGCCGGCGAGTTCGTCCCTTCCGCGCTCAACATGCAGGGCGGACCGCTCGACGACACGCTCCGGCCGTTCCTCCCGCTCAGCGAGCATCTCGGACGACTGCTCGCCTCCCTCGTGGGCGATGGCATCACGGGTGAGATCACCGTCGAGTTCCTCGGTGCGGTCGCGGGATCGGACTGCCGCGTGCTGAGTCTCGGGGTACTGCGCGGTGTCCTCGCCGCTGCGTCGACCGAGCCCGTGACCCTCGTGAACGCGCCCATCATGGCCGAGCACCGGGGCATCCATGTCCGGGAGGTCAACGATCCGCAGAGCGGCGATTACGTCTCGGTCGTCCGCGCCCGCTGCATCCGCCGCGACGGTCGTGCCGTCCGGGTCGCTGGGACAGTCCTCCAACCGGGTGACCGTGAGCGGATCATCGAGGTGTGGGACACGCCGATCGACGTCGAACCGACCCCGCACATGGCCTTCTTCCGTTACGACGACCGACCAGGTGTCATCGGCGCGATCGGCACCGCGTGCGGAGAGGCGGGCGTCAACATCGCCGCCGCGCAGGTCGGTCGCCGCTCAGGAGGGGGCGAGGCGATCATGGCCCTCGCGCTGGACGCGGCCTTGTTGTCCGACGTGCTCGCCTCGATCACCGCGAGCATCGGGGCGCACGAGGGTCGCGCGATCAGCCTGCCCTGACGAGCATCGCCACGGCGTTCGCGCCGTGCAGTGTCCACGCCCACGTCCGGATCCAGTTCGTCCGGACGAGGCGGTGGTGGATCGTCGCGTCGAACCCGACGCCCAGTCGTGCATGTGCAGGGACGCTCCAGACGACCGTCACAGCAACGCTGAGCACCGCGGTCACCGCTGCGACTGCGATCGACCAGGTCGGTACCCCGGCCGGGCGTGCCAGCAGCAACCAGGCGGTCGTCAGCCCCTGGAGGGTCCATGGCAGCATGACGACGGCGGCCATCCGTGGGGCATGGGCTGACTCGTAGGCGACGAACCGGTCGTCCCCGACCATCGCCATCAGTGGGTAGTGAACGACCTGCACCGTCCAGATTAGTCCCACGAGGATGAGTGCACTCGCTGCGTGGGTGAAGAGCAGTGTCGTTCCGATCATCGGTCCTCCATGCCCTTATCGCACACCCGCTGGCCTGAAACGTACGGCAGCGACCCTTCGAGAGCGATGTTCGCCGTCAGCTACGTTCCTTGAGCGTGCACTCCAACTTGGAACGTGCGTTGGGTGTGCGCTGGAGCGGGGATTCTTCGGGGGGTTCCGGCATCCTTCGCCCCGATCGGACGACCGTCCGTTGGGACCAGGAGCACGTCGATGCGGATCGCTGCCGTCTTCCCAGGGCAGGGGTCGTTCGCGCTCGGCTGCACACAGGCCTGGCTCGACGACGACCCGGACGGTGTGCTCGACGCGGTCGGTCGGGCGTCCGGGTTCGACCTCATCGAGGCCGGTGACTCCGTCGGCATCGGTCGCGACACGGCCCGCGCTCAACCGGTCATCTTCGCCGCATCCCTCGCTGCATGGCGTGCCCTGCGACGAGGTGGGCTCGATGTGGACCTCGTCGCAGGACACAGCCTCGGTGAGTACAGCGCGGCCGCTGCCGCGGAGGTCCTTCCGATCGACGCGGCGGCGAGGGTCGTGGCAGTGCGGGGGACCTCGACGGCCGCTGCCTGCCGCCTCCGTGCCGGCGGGATGGCCGCTGTCATCAGGCTCGCCGCAGCGGAGGTCGAGGAGCTCGTCGACCGGATCGGCGGTCTCGTGCTCGCGAACGACAATGCACCTGGTCAGATCGTCGTCTCCGGGGACAGCGACGCGCTCGAGCTCCTGCGGAACGAGGTCGACGAGCTCGGTGGCCGCATCGTGATGCTCGATGTCGAGGGAGCCTTCCACTCCCCGGCGATGGCGTCGGCCGTCGCCGCCGTCCGCGACGCGTTCGCGAAGGAGGCTGTCGCCGATCCGGTGGTGCCACTCGTGAGCGCGTCCCGGGCACGGATCGTGCGCACGGCATCGGATGCCGTCTCCTCGCTAGTCGACGGGATCCTCGGTGCGGTCCGCTGGCGCGATGTCCAGCTGCTCCTCGAGCGCAAGGGGATCACCGACCTCGTCGAGGTCGGTCCGGGACGGGTCCTCGCCGGTATCGCGAAGCGCACCGTGCCATCGCTCCGCGTCCACACGGCCGACGTGCCGGAGGCGGTCGCCGGTGTTCTCGAACGCCTGGTCGGCGCCGCAGGCCCGACGCCAGCGCCGTCCGTCTGACCCGCACACCTTCAGGAGGATTCCACCGATGATCCCGCTGCCGCCGTTCCGGCTCGTGACCGCCCCATCCGACGCGCGCGTCACGTCCGTCGCCCGTCCCGGTGACGTGGTCGCAGCCGGGGACGTCGTCGCCGTCCTCGAGGCGACGCGCGGCACGGTCCCGCTCGTCGCTCCGGTCCGTGGTCGCATCGGTGGGGCACTGGCCGGTGAGCACGAGTCGGTCGCCTCGGGCGACGGAATCGTCTGGATCGAGCGGTGAGCAGCGTGGAGGTCGCGATCACGGGACTCGGCAGCTACCTGCCGGAGCGGACCGTGACGAACGATGACCTGGCGCAGCGGCTCGACACCTCCGACGAGTGGATCCGCACGCGCACCGGGATCCGTGAGCGGCACTACGCCGCGCCCGAGGAGGCGACGTCGGACCTCGCGCTCACCGCGGCGCGACGGGCGCTCGCGGACGCTGGGCTGGAGCCGACCGACGTCGACGTCCTCATCGTGGCGACGACGACCCCGGACCATCCGATCCCAGCGACCGCGCCCATCGTCGCGGCGCGCCTCGGTGTGGAGTGCGCCGCATTCGACCTGAACGCCGCGTGCAGTGGGTTCGTCTATGGACTCAAGGTCGGCGCGGACCTCGCGGTAGCTGGCGCGACCGTGCTGCTCATCGGCGCCGAGACGCTCACGCGTTACGTCGACCACGACGACCGCTCCATCGCCGTGCTGTTCGGGGACGGCGCCGGGGCGGTCGTGCTCCAGGCGGAGCAGGGCGCGAGCCTGGGCCCGTTCGATCTCGGGTCGGACGGCAGCGAGGTCGAGATCCTCTGGATGCGTGCGGGGGGTGCGCGTGAACCGTTCGACCCCGTCCTGCATGCCGACGCGTCCTCTCGGATGAACATGCGCGGGGGTGACGTCTACCGTCATGCCGTCGTCCGGATGACGGAGTCCTCACGGGCGGTGCTCGATCGTGCGGGGATCGGTGTCGAGGATGTCGACCTCGTCATCGGCCATCAGGCGAATCAGCGCATCCTCGAGGCCGTCGGTCAGCGACTCGGTGTCTCGGAGGAGCGACTCCACCTGACCGTCGACCGTCACGGCAACACCTCTGCCGCGTCGATCCCGCTCGCACTCGACGACGCACGCCGCTCGGGGGCGCTGCAGGCCGGCGCTCGGCTGCTCCTCACCGCGTTCGGCGGAGGCCTGACCTGGGGCTCGTGCCTACTGACATGGAAGGGCACTCGGTCCGGCGGGTCCAGCGCATGAGCGCGACGCCGGAACGGCCCGTTGCGATCGTCTCCGGTGCGACCGGCGCGATCGGTGCGGCGACCTCCCGGACGCTCGTCGCGGACGGTCACCACGTCATGATCGGCTACCGGTCGGATGCTGACGCCGCCGCTCGCCTCACGACCGAGCTCGCTCCGCACGCGACAGCCGTCGCGCTCGACGTGACCGATGCCGACCAGGTCGATGCCGCGGTCGCACGCGCACAGGAGCTCGGCACCGTCGCTGCCCTCGTCAACAACGCGGGGATGACCGGCGATGACCTGCTGCTGCGCCTCGAGCCGGAGCGCTTCGATCGGACGATCGAGGCGAACCTCCGCGGCGCCTACCTGCTGACGCGTGCTGCGCTGCGCCCGATGCTCCGTGCCCGGTACGGAAGGATCGTGATGGTGAGCTCCATCGTCGCGCTCCGGGGGAACGCCGGACAGGTCGCCTACGCGGCGGCGAAGGCGGGCCTGATCGGGATGACGAGGTCCCTCGCCCGCGAGGTCGCGCGGAAGGGGATCACCGTCAACGCGGTCGCACCGGGCTTCGTCGCGAGCGCGATGACCGCGGAGCTCTCCGAGGAGGCGCGCGCGGCCCTCGTCGCCGCCGCCCCGATGGGACGCGCCGTCCTGGCGGAGGAGGTGGCGCACGCCATCGCGCACCTCGCGTCGCCGGGGGCCTCGGCCATCACCGGTGTCGTCCTCCCCGTCGACGCCGGAGCCGCGATCTGAACGACACCCACCCGCATCCGCGGGATGGACGACACGACCGCACCACCCATCGGACCACCCGACCACGACAACCGGACCAGGACCAAGGACAAGGAGCACCCCATGAGTGAGGACCTGCTGGCGACGTTCACGGAACTGTTGACCTCCGACTTCGGCGTCCCCGCCGACGAGGTCAGCGCCGACGCGACCTTCGAGGCCCTCGGGCTCGACTCGCTCGACATCGTCGAGCTGACGCTCGCGCTGGAGGATCGCACCGGCGTGAAGCTCGGCGACGAGGACCTCGAGCAGGTCCGGACGGTCCAGGACGCCATCGACAAGGTGAAGGAGCGTCAGGCGTGACGGACCGTCCGGCGATGTCCCGACGTCCCGACGACGTCGTCATCACCGGGATGGGGGCGATCACCCCGGCCGGGCGTGGCGTCGTCGCGACCTGGGGCGGTGTGCTGTCCGGCGTGACGACCGCCGCGCACGACGAGCGGCTCGCCGCCGCCGGAGCGCCCGTCGCGATCAGCTGCCGAGCCCCCGCGTTCGACGCGGATGCGGAGCTCGGCCGTGGTGCGACACGCCGTCTGGACCGCTTCACGCACCTCGCCCTCCTCGCGATGCGTGAGGCCACCGCTCAGGCCGGGCTGGTGGCGGAGGACCCTGACGCGCTGCATGGCGTGGATGTGGACCGCGTCGGGGTCGTGATCGGCTCCGGCATCGGCGGCGGCGAGACCTGGGAGTCGGAGTACGCGCGGCTCACGGCGGAGGGGCCGGCGCGTGTCAGCCCCCTGTTCGTGCCTCGGATGCTGTCGAATACGGCCGCCGGCACGATCGCCATCCGCACGGGTGCCCGAGGGCCGAACCTGACCGTCAACACGGCATGCGCGGCGGGTGCGTCCGCGATCCACGTCGCGCGCGACCTCGTGAGGAGTGGAACGGCCGACGTCGTGATCGCGGGCGGTGTCGAGGCCGGCATCACCACGATCGCGATGAGCGCCTTCGCGCAGATGGGCGCACTGTCGAGCAACCCCGACCCGCGTTCGGCGAGCCGACCGTTCGATGTCGACCGTGACGGTTTCGTCATGGGCGAGGGCGCGGGCATCGTGATCATCGAGTCGCGTGCGCACGCGGAGGCGCGCGGCGCTGAGCCGCTGCTCACGATCGCCGGCTGCGGCGCATCCGCCGACGCGTTCCATGCGACAGCACCGCCGGAGGACGGTGGAGGGGCTGCGCTCGCGATGGAGCGCGCCATCCGCGATGCGGGCATCGATGCGTCCCGCATCGGCCACCACAACGCGCACGGGACCTCGACCCCACTCAACGACATCGCCGAGACCCGAGCGCTCCGCTCCGTCTTCGGAGCGCACCTGTCCGACGTCGTCGTCACGTCGACGAAGGGGGTGACCGGCCACCTGCTCGGAGCGGCCGGTGCCGTGGAGGCGATCCTCGCCGGCTGCGCGCTCCGCGAGGGTCTCGTCCCGCCGACGGCGAACCTCACGCAGCAGGACCCGGCGATCGAGCTGGACGTCGCGCACGGGGAGCCGCGTCGGGTCGCGCTGGGGGCGGTCATCTCGGCATCGATGGGCTTCGGCGGACAGAACGCCGCGCTCGTCCTGACGATGGGCTGAGCGTGGCAGTCGATGACGCGGGTGACAGGGGGACACCGTCGGTCGAGGGCGTCCCGCTCCGTCCGGCCGACGGGGCCGCCGGGCGCGTCGAACTGCTCGTCGACCCCGGGTCGTTCCTCGAGCTCGGTTCCCAGCGGCTCCACCGGGGCACAGGCTTCGGGCTCGAGGAACGTCGGATCCCCGGCGACGGGGTGGTCGCAGGCACCGCCGCGATCGATGACCGGACCGTGCACGTGTTCGCGCAGGACCGCTACGTCCTCGGCGGCTCGCTGGGCGAGGCGCACGCCGACCGCATCGCCGACACGATCAGCCGTGCGACACGCGGGGGGACACCGGTCGTCGGCATCAACGACTCCGGTGGGGCGCGCATCCAGGAAGGTGTCGCGTCGCTCGACGGCTACGGCCGCGTGTTCCGGGCGAACGTCGCGGCCTCAGGACGGGTCCCTCAGGTCTCGGTGATCCTCGGACCGTGTGCCGGGGGTGCGGTCTACTCGCCGGCGCTCATGGACCTCACCGTGATGAGCGATGCAGGGACCATGTTCCTGACCGGCCCGCGCATCGTCCGTGCGGTGACCGGCGAGGAGGTCGACGCACGCTCGCTCGGCGGTCCGGACGTCCACGCGGCGCGCACCGGGAGCGCGCATCTTGTCGCTCCGGACGACGCCTCCGCGCTCGCGCTCACGCGGCGTCTGCTCTCGTACCTCCCCTCCGCCGCGTGGCTGCCGATACCTGAGGTCGACCCCCGTCCACCGGCGCATGACGACCCAGGTTCCGTGGTGCCGCGCGAGGCGCGCGATCCCTACGACGTGCGGGACGTCATCGCCGCCGTCGTCGACGAGGGGACGTTCCTCGAGCTCCAGGAGCGGTGGGCGCGCAACCTCGTCATCGGGTTCGCGCGCGTCGAGGGGGCGACGGTCGGTGTCATCGCCAACCAGCCCGCGTGGCTGGCCGGCGTGCTCGACGCGACGGCCAGCGAGAAGGGCGCACGGTTCGTGCGCTTCTGCGACGCGTTCGGGATCCCGCTCGTGGTCCTCGTGGACGTCCCAGGGTTCCTCCCGGGCACGTCACAGGAACACGGTGGCGTCATCCGCCGCGGCGCGAAGCTCCTGCATGCGTTCACGAGCGCGACGGTCCCGCGGATCAGCCTGGTGCTCCGGAAGGCCTACGGCGGGGCCTACATCGTGATGAACTCGCGCAGCATCGGTGCGGACGCCGTCCTTGCATGGCCCGGTGCAGAGCTCGCCGTGCTCGGTGCCGAGGGAGCCGCGGATCTCATCTTCCGGCGTGAGATCGAAGCGGATCCGGAGCGCCGTGCGCCGCTCATGGAGGAGTACCGCCGCGAGGCGATGGACGTCGGGGTCGCCGCGGGACGGGGGAGCGTGAGCGAGATCATCGACCCGGCTGACAGCCGGGCCGCGATCGCCGCGCTGCTGCGGTCGCTGCGCGGTGGCGCCCCTCGTGGGTTCGTCCACGACAACCTGCCGCAGTGAGCCCGCGGATGCCGGGGCCGGAGCGCGGGAGGGACGTCGCCGTCCACGGAATGCTCGTGCCCGAGGTCCAGGCCCGGGTAGCGGGTGCGCTCCGCCCGATCCTGCGTCGCTGGCTCGACCTTCGCGTCGAGGGTCAGGAGCACGTGCCGACCGCTGGCGCGGTCCTCCTCGCGTCGACGCACCAGTCGCACGCCGACTCGCTCGCGATCGGTACGGCCGTCCCGCGTCCGGCGCACTTCCTCGGCGACCGCCGCCTCCTCGCCTGGCCGGTCGTCGGTCGATGGCTCCCGCGGCTCGGGATGGTCCCCCTCGATCGCGGGGACGGTGACGCGGCGGCGCTCGGCGTCATCGCGGGGCTGCTCGACGGGGGCGCCTGCGTCGTCATCTACCCGGAGGGTTCCCGCAGCCGCGACGGTCGCGTCCACCGTTTGCGCAGCGGACTCTCCCGCCTGGCGGCGTCCGGTCGCATCCCGGTCGTCCCGGTCGCCGTCGCGGGCATCCACGCCGTGTGGCCCATCGGATCCCGCCCACGACTGGGCGGTGGCGCGGTGACCGTGCGGTTCGCGCCGCAGATGGAGCCGCCCGACCCGACACCTGCGTCGCGCCGCTCGTTCAACCTCGCGCTCCAGGAGCAGCTGGCCGTGCTCGCACGGACGACGACGGCGTCCGATCTCTCGCCGATCCGGGGCGGCGGTGAGGACACCACCGCGTCCCGCGTGCCGGACGTGCGGGAGGGGGGCGAGCGATGACGGACGTCCCATCGGTCGTGGTCGGCTGCGACGTCGTCGATGTCGCGCGGATGCGACGCCTCCTGACCGGACGTCCCGGTGCGCGGGAGCGCCTGTTCTCGGCGCACGAGCTCGCAGACGCGGTCCGCGGCGACGTGGACTCGGACGGTCCCGTCGCGGTCGAGCGCCTCGCGGCGCGGTTCGCCGCGAAGGAGGCGGTCCGCAAGGCGCTCGGCGGTCACGGACCGACGCTCACCTCCATCGAGGTGCGCACCGACGACGACGGCGCACCGAGCGTGTGGATCGACGGCGTGCCGACACGCCTCGCGTGCTCGCTCTCGCACGACGCAGGTGTAGCGATGGCCGTCGTCGTCGGGGACGGTTCGGCTCGTGACGATGTGCTCGGTCGACGAGCGACCGACGTGCGATGAGGAGGGTGTGATGCTGCTCGAAGGACGCAGGATCCTGATCACCGGGGTGCTCGACACGCGTTCGATCGCGTTCCATGTCGCGCGCGAGGCGCAGGAGCAGGGTGCGGAGATCGTCCTGACCGGCTTCGGGCGCGGACGACGGCTGACGGAGCGGGCGGCGACCCGACTCCCTGGCCCCGTCGACGTGCTCGAGCTCGACGTCACCGACGATGCGCATGTCGCTGCGGTCGCTGCGGACCTCGGACGGCGATGGGGTGCGCTCGACGGCGTGCTTCACGCGGTCGCGTTCGCTCCGGACACCGCCCTCGGTGGGGGCTTCCTGACCGCGCCCTGGTCGGACGTCGCGACCGCGGTCCACGTCTCGACGTACTCGCTCGTCGCGCTCGGGCGTGGCTTCGCCGACCTGCTCGCTGCGGGCGACGCCCCGTCGGTCGTCGGTCTGGACTTCGACGCGACCGTCGCCTGGCCCGGCTACGACTGGATGGGGGTCGCGAAGGCGGGGCTCGAGTCCGCGAGCCGGTACCTGGCGCGCGACCTCGGACCGCGCGGGATCCGTGTCAACCTCGTCGCGGCAGGGCCGCTGCACACCATCGCCGCACACGGCATCGCCGGCTTCGAGACGTTCGAGCCGGTCTGGGAGGAGCGGGCGCCCCTCGGCTGGGATGCGCGTGACGCCACGCCGGTCGCTCGGACGGTCTGTGCGCTGCTCAGCACGTGGATGCCGGGCGTGACGGGCGAGCTTGTCCACTGCGACGGCGGGGTCCACGCCGTCGGCGCGGGCATGCCGGACCGCGGTGCTGAGGTCAGTCCGCCGGCTGGGACTTGACCGCGAGGACGGGGCAGTCGGCCTCGAGCAGCACGTCCTGCGCGTTCGATCCGAGCACGAGCTTGCCGACGGGTGAACGGCGGCGGATGCCGATGACGATCAGGTCGG
Organism: Nitriliruptorales bacterium; assembly: GCA_030835875.1. Classification (GTDB taxonomy): domain Bacteria; phylum Actinomycetota; class Nitriliruptoria; order Nitriliruptorales; family Nitriliruptoraceae; genus CSBr16-57R1. The sequence continues at coordinate 13,243 of JAURQY010000133.1, forward strand.
CGTCCCGCTCGCGCGCGACGGCGAGGAGGTCCTCGGCCGGTGAGTTGCCGCGCGCGTACTCGATGAGCTCGTACGCGACGCCGGACGACTCGAGGTCGGCCGTGAGCTCCTCGAACCGTCGGCGGTAGTTCATCACCTGCTCGAGCTCGTCCCGCTCGCCGCCGTGCATGGAGTGGACGATCAGGACGGTGCCGCCGCGGAGGCGTGCCTCCTCGATGGCCCGATCGACCGCAGCCCTGCTCTCAGTGCTCGGCCGGAAGCCTGCGACGATGTTCATCGGACACCCTACCTCCGGTCCCCGAACGAGCCTAGGTGGTCTGGTCCTCGTCGGTCACGGTCGCACCGTCGTGGCTCACGTCGCTGCGAGCGCCGCGCATCCGGAGGAGGCCCGCCACCCCGATGATCATGAGGAGGAGCGCGATCCAATTGTTGCGCGACAGGCCGGCGTAGCGCTCGACCGTGTCGATGCGCA
>JAURQY010000134.1 GCA_030835875.1 Nitriliruptorales bacterium
CATCACACTCGCGCCGCGCCACGTGCGCCGCCGCGCCCGCAAGGAGGCGGAGGAGAACGCGATGCGGCTCCTCGAGCGCGTCCGCATCCCCGAGCAGGCGCACAAGTTCCCGGGCCAGCTCTCCGGTGGCCAGCAGCAGCGAGCTGCGATCGCGCGCTCGCTGGCGATGGAGCCGAAGGTCATGCTCTTCGACGAGCCGACGTCCGCGCTCGACCCGGAGATGATCAAGGAGGTCCTCGACACGATGGAGGAGCTCGCCGAGTCGGGGATGACGATGATCTGCGTCACCCACGAGATGGGCTTCGCGCGCCACGTCGCTGACCGCGTCGTGTTCATGTCCGACGGCGCGATCGTCGAGGTCGACGACCCCGAGACCATCTTCTCCGACCCGAAGGAGGAGCGGACGAAGCTCTTCCTGTCGCAGGTGCTCTGAGCCCGCCAGGTCTGAGCGCCGGACGTCAGGCCCAGAGCGTCCCGCTGATCGCGGTCGCGATCTCCTTCACGTCGCCGGGTGCGTACGCACCGGTCGACAGGTACTTCCACCCACCGTCGGGTGACAGCGCGACGACCTTCGAACCCTCCGGCAGCCGCGCGCACACGCGGATCGCGACCGCGACCGACGCACCGGTCGACACGCCCGCGAAGATGCCCTCCTCCGCGACGAGCCGCCGTGCCGCCTCGAGCGCACGCAGCGAGTCGACCTTGATCCGCCCGTCGAGCACGTCGAGATCGAGCACCTCGGGCACGTAGCCCTCGTCAAGGTTGCGAAGTCCGTAGACGAGGTCGCCGTACTCGGGCTCCGCCGCGTACACCTTGACGTCAGGGTTCCAGCGCTTGAGCCGCTTCCCCACTCCGGTCACCGTCCCACCGGTCCCGAGCCCACCGACGAACGCCGTCACGTCCGGGAGGTCGGCGATGATCTCGGGTGCCGTCGTCTCGTGGTGCGCGAGCGCGTTCGCGGTGTTGCCGTACTGGAACGGCATGAACACCTCAGGGTCCGCGGCGGCCATCTCACGCGCGACGCGCACCGAGCCGTTGGAGCCTTCGGTCGCGGGTGAGAGCACGATCTCCGCGCCGAACATCGTGAGCGTCTGCTTGCGCTCCTCCGACGTGTTCTCGGGCATGACACAGGTCAGCGGATAGCCGCGCACCCGGCAGATCGCGGCGAGCGCGATGCCGGTGTTGCCGCTCGTCGGTTCGAGCACGCGCTGCCCGGGCTGCAGATGTCCGTAACGCTCAGCCTCACGGATGAGGAACGACGCGACGCGGTCCTTCACCGAACCGGTCGGGTTGTGGCCCTCCAGCTTCAGGAAGATCTCGTAGCCGGGGGGCGACAGGCGCGGCAGACCGACCAGCGGCGTGCGTCCGACCGCCTGGGAGATGTCCGCGAAACGCATGGGGACCTCTCAGCGCGAGCGCAGCGGCGCGGCGGGGCCGGACGTGCGCGTGGGGTTCAGCGTGCGCCGCCCGCGACGGCCGGCATGATCGAGATCTCGGCACCCGCAGGCACGGCCGTCCCCTCGCCATCGAGGTAGCGGATGTCCTCGTCGTCGACGAAGACGTTGACGTAGCCGCGGACCTTGCCGTCCTCGAGGAGGCGCTCGGCGAGCGCCGGATTGTCGGCGACGAGTGCGGTGAGGACCTCACCGACGGTCGCACCGTCGACCTCCACGCGGGCCTCCCCACCGGTGTGCGGGCGGAGGACGGTGGGGATACGGACGACGGCCATCGGGCACCTCGCGAACGTCAGGATCGGCTTCGGACGATGTTCAGAACGATGTTCGCGCGGAGAGTATCGGCCACCTTCCGCACCCCCGAGGTGGCCGTGCGAACGGTGCGAACGGTGCGGCTCAGCCGACGACGACCGGGACCTCGACGACGGCTCCGGCTCGGATCGTGTAGGCCCGCACGGCAGGTGCGTCGTGGTCCTCAAGCGTCACGATCGCGTACAGCGCGTCCGGATACGCGGCGTGCCGGATGTCCGTCGCGGACGGGTACGCCTGGGTGTGGGTGTGCGAGTGGTAGATGACGAGGCCGAGCTCCTCGTCCTCGATCCGCCGCATCGCGCGCAGCAGCTCGCGCGAGTCCATCACGTAGTAGCGCATGGAGCGTTCGGCGTTCGCGACGGGGATGACCTCGACCCGACCGTCTCGCTGCAGGCCGAGCAGCCCGCACACCTCGTAGGGGAAGTCGGACCACGCGTGCGCGACGAGCGCGTCGAACACGTCCTGCGGGAGCCGCAGGGCATCGAGGTGTGCCGCGACGACCGGTCGCTCCCCCGTCGTGTCCACCGACGCGGCGCTCACGGGCGCCGTGGTCCGGGGAAGAACGCGTTCGTCCGGCGCACGTACTCCGCATGACCCTCACGCGTGGAGCCGGCCCTGCCCATCCGCTTCTCCGTGAGCGCGACACCCGAGACCTTGACGATGAGGAACGTCATCAGGAGCGTCCCCAGAGCACCCCACCAGGCACCGACGGCGAGCGCGAGCAGCAGGGAGGACCACCACACGACGGTGTCCCCGAAGTAGTTCGGGTGCCGCGTGTAGCGCCACAGGCCCTGGTCCATCACCTTGCCGCGGTTCGCAGGGTCCGCGAGGAACCGCGAGAGCTGGTGGTCGCCACCGGCCTCGAACACGAACCCGACGGTCCACACGAGCACCGCCGCCGCGTCGAGGAGCCCGAGCGCACCGCCGTCGACCGCGGTCGCAGCGAGCAGCGGCACCGAGATCAGCCAGGCGAGCACGGCCTGCAGCAGGAAGACGGTGACGAGGCTGCGAGCGGTGAACGTCTCGGGACGGCGCTTGCGCATCGCGGCGTAGCGCGCGTCCTCACCGTGACCCCAGTTGCGCCACGTGATGAAGATCGAGAGGCGCAACCCCCAGATCGTCACGAGCGCGAGGGCGAGCACGGCACGGGTGTCGAAGCCCCCGTCGACGACCGCGTAGGTCCAGGCGAGGACGACGAAGGCGAGCCCCCACACGCGGTCGACGAGGCTCGCGTCGCGCTGCACGACGCTCGCGACCCACGTCACGACCATCAGGGCCGATGCGGTCCCGAGCCCGACGAGCCAGATCTGCCACAGCGCCATCACACGTCCTCCGCTCCGGGCGAGCCTACGCTGCGCCGATGCCCTCGACCCCTTCCCGTGACCGCCGGCTCGCCGTGCTCGCCGACGAGATCGTCGCCTGCCAGCGTTGCCCGCGGCTCGTCGACTGGCGCGAGCAGGTCGCCCACGAGAAGCGGCGTGCGTACGCGGACGAGGTGTACTGGGGCCGACCCGTGCCGGGGTTCGGCGACCCGGAGGCCTCGCTCCTGATCGTCGGGCTCGCGCCCGGGGCACACGGCGCGAACCGCACCGGACGGATGTTCACCGGTGACCGCTCGGGTGAGGTGCTCTACGCGTCGCTGCACCGCTGCGGACTCGCGGACCGGCCGACGTCCGTCGCTCGCGACGACGGGCTGACGCTCGCAGGCGTCTGGATCACGAACGCCGTGCGCTGCGTTCCCCCGGCGAACCGTCCGACGACGGAGGAGCGCGACGAATGCGCACCGTTCCTGACGCGCGAGCTGGCCATCCTCCCGTGGCGTGCGGTGCTCGCTCTCGGTGCGTTCGGTTGGGACGCGGTCGTGCGGCACGTCGGCGTCGACGGACCGCGGCCACGCTTCGGCCACGGAGCACGAGCGACGCTCGCGGACGGGCGGCCGCTGCTCGGCAGCTACCACGTCAGCCAGCAGAACACGTTCACCGGCCGGCTCACCCCCGCGATGCTCGACGACGTCGTGCGCGAGGCGATGCAGGCCGCCGGGCTCCCGCCGCGACGGGTGCGAGGAGGCGTGCGGTGACGACCCTCCGCCTCACGTCCTCGCACGACGACCTCGCACGTGCGGCCGAGATCCTTTGCGCGGGAGGACTCGTCGCGATCCCGACCGAGACCGTCTACGGGCTCGCGGTCCGCGCGGACGACGCCGACGCGGTCGCACGCCTGTACGTGGCGAAGGACCGGCCTGCGGACAACCCGCTGATCGTGCACGTCGCCGACGTGGACGCGGTCCTCTCGGTCGCCCGCGAGGTGACGCCGCTCGCCCGCGACCTCCTCGCACGCTTCGCACCCGGACCGCTGACGCTCGTCCTGCCCGCGCGCGACGACGTGCCCGATGCGGTGACGGCCGGGCTCGACACGGTCGCCGTGCGCATCCCTGACCACCCCGTCGCGCTCGCCCTGCTCCATCTGGCCGGGGTGCCGCTCGCCGCTCCCAGCGCGAACCGCTCGACGAGGCCTTCGCCCACGCGCGTCGAGCACGTGCTCGCCGATCTCGACGGGCGCATCGACGCGGTGGTCGACGGGGGACCGACGCGCGTCGGGCTCGAGTCGACCGTCGTCGATGCACGCGGCGTGGTCCCCATCGTGCTGCGCGAGGGCGGCGTCACGCACGAGATGCTCGGCGTGACGGGCGTCGCGGAAGCCCGGACGTCTGCGCATCGCTCCCCCGGGACGCGTCATCGGCACTACGCGCCCGCGCTGCCGGTCCATCTCGCCGAACCCGGCACCGGACCGGGCGTCGCCGTGGCGCTCGTCGCCGAGCTCGGCGGCCCCGTCGGCCTCATCGCCGTCCGCGCGTCCGGCGCGCTCGAGCCGCTGACCGCCACCGACGTCACCGTCCTCGCGGTGCCTCGCGACGCGGCCGAGCTCGGTGCCGAGATGTTCACACTCCTGCGAGCGGCCGAGTCGCGCGGCGTCGCCGCCGTCGTCGTCGAGGCGGTCGCCGAGGAGGGCATCGGGCGTGCGGTCATGGACCGGTTGCGTCGCGCCGCCGACGCAACCGCACCGACGTCAGCGTCCTGACCCGGCCGCGACCACAGACCCGGCGGCGAGCACCGCATCGGCCGCACGTCGCCCGCTGACCATCGCCCCCTGGATCGACCCGGTGTCACGGTGGTCACCGCACACGAACACGCCCGGCGCGTGGGCGACGGGGCGCGCGAGCTCCGGGAGGTCACCGGGGTCCTGGCGCGGCTGCGCGTAGGGGATGCGCTGCACGGCGAGCGGCCGCCACGCGTCGACCTCGTCACCGAACCAGGCGCGCGCCTGCGCGCGGACCACGCCGACCAGCGTCTCGTCGTCCTCCGCGGGCACCCCGACCGTCGAGACGGTCACGAGGCTGCGCCCCGACGGCGCATAGGTGGGTGCCACGTCCGACATCGTCGCGAGCGTCGCGATCGGCCCCTCGCCCGGAGCACCGAGATGCAGGTCCGGACGTCCGCGGGTCGGTGAGCGCGGTGCGTTGAAGTGGACGGCCGCCGTCCCACGTGCGGGCGCGGCCGGAACGGTGGCGGCCCCATCGAGCGGCAGGTCGACGAGCGACGG
>JAURQY010000135.1 GCA_030835875.1 Nitriliruptorales bacterium
CACCACGAGGCGCTGCCGGTTCCCGATGACGTCGGGATCGACGTGCTGGTACATGTCCGGCGCCTTCGCGAGCGCCGACGCGTGCAGCCCGGCCTTGTGGCTGAACGCCGTATGTCCGACGTAGGGCGACACGGACGGAGTGGACTGGTTGCACAGCTCCGCGACGGAGTGGCTGATCTCGGTCAGGCGCTCGAGCTGCGCGGGCGCGATCAACGGGACCCGGCGCTTGAGCTGCAGGTCACCGAGCACGGTGAAGAGGTTCGCGTTCCCGCACCGCTCGCCGATGCCGTTCGCTGTCCCCTGCACCTGCCGTGCGCCGACCTCGAGGCCGAGCAGCGAGTTCGCGACGGCGCAGCCGCCGTCATCATGGAAGTGCAGTCCGACATCGACGCCGAGCGTCCGAACCATCTCGTCGACGATCTCCGCGACGTCCCATGGCATCGCGCCGCCGTTCGTGTCGCACAGGACGACCGCCTCGGCACCCGACTCCGCTGCTGCGAGGACGACGTCACGTGCGTAGTCACGGTCACGCGCCCACCCGTCGAAGAAGTGCTCGGCGTCGAACATGACGCGCCGGCCCGCCGACCGGAGGTGACGGATCGAGTCCGCGACCATCGCGAGGTTCTCCTCACGACTCGTGCGCAGCGCCTCGTCGACGTGGTAGCCCCACGACTTGCCGACGAGGGTGATCACCTCGGTGCGCGCGGCGAGCAGCGCAGCGAGCTGCGGGTCCTCCGCCGCAGGGCGTCCCGCGGCTCGCGTCATGCCGAAGGCGACGAGCGTCGCGTGATCCAGCTCCAGCTCGCCGTCCGCGGCTCGCGCGAAGAACTCGGTGTCCTTCGGGTTGGCGCCCGGCCAGCCACCCTCGATGTAGGTGACGCCGAGCTCATCCATCGCACGCGCGACGCGCAGCTTGTCCTCGACCGTGAGCGAGATGCCCTCGCGCTGCGTGCCGTCCCTCAGCGTCGTGTCGTACAGGTCCACGCCCGATCGAGGCGCAGGCAGCGTCGCATCACCACCGCTGTTCGTCGTCACGTCTCATCCTCCCCCGGTGTCCCGGGCACACGTTCGGACCGGAGGTGCCGGGTGCAGGAGGGCCGGGATCCGCCGAGCCGCTCCCGCAGCCCGGCACGCGCCGGCTACGGGAGCGTCCGAATGATGATGATCGCGCGCACAGCAGCTCCACCTGAGGACCGTCGGTCGGTCCCGGCGGTGCCGGCTCGGTGCGGGGCGAGGTTCACGGAAGCTCCTGTGGAGCCCCGGACCCTAGCGCGTCGCCCGGGGAGCGTCAGTCCTCGAGCCGGAAGCCGACCTGGATCGTGACCTGGTAGTGCTGGACCGCGCCCTCGTCGATCCAGCCCCGGATCTCCTTCACCTCGAACCAGTCGAGGTTCCGCAGGGTCTCGCCCGCCTTCGCGACCGCACGACGGATCGCATCGTCGATGCCCTCACGGCTCGAGCCGACGAGCTCGACCTTCTTGTAGACGTTCGCCATCGCTGTCTCCGTCCCGTCACTCGCCGAGCAGGGCGACCAGCCGGTCACCTACGTCCGCCGTGGTCATCGTGGTCCCGTCGGGCACCCGGCCTCCGCGCTCCGCGAGGAGCGCCGCGACCGCACGATCGACCCGCGCGGCAGCAGCCGCCTCGCCGAGCGACTCGAGCAGGTGACCGAGGCTGATCACCGTCGCGACCGGATCGGCACGCCCGGTCCCTGCGATGTCCGGCGCGGAGCCATGCACCGGCTCGAACATCGAGGGCGCCGCTCCCGTCGGGTCGAGGTTGCCGCTCGCGGCGAGTCCCAGACCGCCCTGCACGGCGGCGGCGAGGTCGGTGATGATGTCGCCGAAGAGGTTCTCGGTGACCACCACGTCGAAGCGTTCCGGCTGCGTGACGAGGTAGAGGCACGCCGCGTCGACGTGCACGTAGTCGCGCGCGACGTCCGGGTAGTCAGCGTCGCCGACCTCGTCGAACGTCCGCTGCCACAGTCCGCCCGCATGGACGAGCACGTTGGTCTTGTGCACGAGCGTGAGCCGGCCCTCACGGCGCCGAGCAGTGTCGAACGCGTAGCGGAGGACCCGCTCGACGCCGTGCCGCGTGTTGACGCTCTCCTGCGTCGCGACCTCGTGCGGCGTCCCGACGTACAGGCCCCCGCCGGCACCTGCGTACACCGACTCGGTGTTCTCGCGCACGATCACCATGTCGCAGCGCTCCGGCGTGAGCCCCGCGATCGGTGAGGCGACACCGGGGTAGAGCTTCACGGGGCGGAGGTTCACGTACTGGTCGAACGCGAAGCGCAGACGGAGGAGCAGCCCCCGCTCGAGCACACCCGGCGGCACGTCCGGCGTCCCGACGGCACCGAGCAGGATCGCGTCGAAGCCACGCAGCTCCTCGAGAGTCGCGTCGGAGAGGACCTCGCCGGTGGCCAGGAAACGGCGACCACCGAGGTCGAAGGGGACCCGCTCCGTCGCGAAGCCCTCGAGGCGCTCGACCGCGTCGAGGACCTTCAACCCCTCCGCGACCACCTCCGGGCCGATCCCGTCGCCGCCGATGACCGCGATGCGATGCTCCGCCACCCTGTCCCCCGGGCTCGTCTAGGTTGGTGTCTCGGTTGGTGCGGGGCCTGACGCTAGCCGTCGCACGCGGCCCCCTCGCACGGAGGTGGGGCGGTGGTCACAGGGGCCGGAGGCACGGACCCGCGGGAGGCTGCCGCGCAGCACGTCGCGCAGGCGGCCGACGCGCTCGTCGCCCTGTCGCACGAGGTCCACGGCGACGCCGAGCTCGCCTTCGAGGAGCACCGGTCGAGCGACCGGGTCGCGAGCCTCCTCGCCGCGAGCGGCTTCACCGTCGAGCACGGCGTCGCAGGGCTCGACACCGCGTTCGTCGCGACGGCGGGGAGCGGCCCGCTCACGATCGGCATCTGCGCCGAGTACGACGCGCTGCCGGGCATTGGCCACGCCTGCGGACACAACGTCATCGCCGCGGCCGCCGACGGTGCGGGGCTCGCGCTCGCACCGCTCGCCGACGAGCTCGGCATCACCGTCAAGGTCCTCGGGACCCCCGCCGAGGAGGGAGGCGGCGGCAAGATCCTGATGCTCGACGCCGGCGTGTTCGACGGGATCCACGCGGCGATGATGGTCCACCCCGCCCCCGACGAGTCGCTCACGCTCCCCTGCCTCGCCGTCGAGCACCTGACCGTGCAGTACCGCGGGCGCGAGGCGCACGCGTCCGGCTACCCCGAGCTCGGGATCAACGCTGCCGACGCGCTGACCGTCGCGCAGGTCGGCATCGGGCTGCTCCGCCAGCACCTCCTCCCCTCGCACCGGGTGCACGGCATCGTCACCCACGGCGGGGACGCCCCCAACATCGTCCCGGGCAGCACCTCCGGCGCGTGGTACGTGCGCGCCTCCACCCTCGCCGAGCTCGAGGAGCTCTCGCCCCGCGTCCGCGCCTGCTTCGAGGCCGGCGCGCTCGCGACCGGCTGCGACGTCGAGGTCGAGCTCGCAGGACCGCGCTACAGCGAGTTCCTCCCCGACGCACTGCTGCTCGACGCGTACGCGCAGGAGGCACGTGCGGTCGGTCGGGTCTTCGGCGAACGTCACGCCTCCGAGCTGCTGTCCGGTTCGACGGACATGGCGAACGTCTCGCTCCTCATGCCGACGATCCACCCGATGCTCGGGATCGAGGCGGACGGCGCCGTCAACCATCAGCCCGGCTTCACTGCGGCGGCCGTCCGCGCCTCAGCGGACCGCGCCGTCCTCGACGGTGCGCTCGCGATGGCCCGCACCACGATCGCCATCGCGCTCGATGCCACGCGACGCGACGCGCTGCTCACGGCCGCTCGCGCGTGAGCAGCGAGCTCGACGCGCGTCGCCACGCGACCCTGGACGCGCTCGGGGCGCTCGCGACCGTCGATGTCGACCGACACGTCGGGCGCCTGCACGGCTGGCAGGTCGAGGGTGCGGAGATCCGGCTGACGACCGAGCTGACCGGTGTGGCGACGTTCACCGAGCGGCTGCGGATCACCGCCCCGGACGGGACCGTGCTCGAGCCCGACCCGACCGACCCGGCGGTCGCCGGCGCGCTCGACGTGCTGGCCCTCGCGGCCGCGGTCTCCTACCTGAAGGCGACGCTGCCGCGACACATCGAGCTCGCGGGACGTCCGGTCGGCCCGGCGGGCGTCACGATGCTGCGGGCGCTCCTGACCGACGGCCTCGCCGAGCTCGCCCTGCGTGCGGGGCTCGGACCGCTCGACGACGCGTTCACCATCACGGGCGCCGAGCCCGACCGGCCCCCCGCGCCGGAGGCTCGCCGCCCACCCGGGAGCCTCGTCACGGTCGGCGGTGGGAAGGACTCCGCGCTCACGCTCGCGCTCGCGGCACGCCACGAGCAGGACCCACTCGCCGTGGCCGTCAACCCCCGTGCACCGATGGAGCGCACGGCCGCCTGGGCAGGCGTGGGTCTGGTCCGTATCGACCGCCGGCTCGATCGACGGCTGCTCGAGCTGAACGCGGCCGGTGCGATCAACGGGCACGTCCCGATCACCGCGATCGTCACCGCCGCCTCGCTGGTGGCTGCCGCGACGCTCGGTCGTGGCACGGTGCTCGTCTCCAACGAACGCTCGGCCGATGCAGCGACCCGTGAGGTCGACGGTTGGCGTGTGAACCACCAGTACAGCAAGACGTCGGCCTTCGAGCGCCTGCTCGACGAGGCACTCGACGAGGCGGGAGCGACGACACGCGTGGTGTCGCTGCTGCGTCCGCTCAGCGAGCTCGCGATCGCGCGTGGGGTCGCACGCGAGCAGGGTCTCGTCGCACAGGTGACGAGCTGCAACGCCGCCTTCGCGATGGACGGTCCCGGTGACGGCTGGTGCGGCCGGTGCGACAAGTGCCGCTTCGTCCAGCTCGCCCTCGCCCCATTCATGGACCGAGCGCGACTCGTCGTCGACCTCGGCTTCGACGCACTCGGCGATGCGACACAGGTCGCCGGCTTCGCGGCGATGCTCGACCCGGCGACCAAGCCGTTCGAGTGCATCGGCACCGTCGACGAGGTCCGGCTCGCGCTCGACCTGCTCGCCGCACGCGATGACTGGCGCGACGCCGCAGCGGTCCGAGCACTCGGCGACGCGCACGCAGAAGGACTCGACGGACGACTCGCGGCGGCGCTCGCGCTCGATCCCGTCACGGGCCCACCCGCGCCGTACGACGCCTGGCTGACCGGGATCGCAGCCGATGGGGAAGCCCGATGATCGTCGTCCTGGGGTTCGGGCGCGAGACGCGCGCCTGGCTGGAGCGTCACGCCCACACGTCCGTCGACCAGATCCTCGTCCTCGACGAGACACCCGACGACACGCTCGCCGCCGGACCCTGGGAGCACGCGCGGGTCGACCTCGACGACACGTCCAGCGTGCAGGCGGCGCTCGCTGGTCGTGCCGTCACCGACGTCGTCCGCTCGCCCGGTGTGAGTCCGTACCGCGCCGGTGCGTCTTGGCTCGCGGTGCAGGCGCCGACCGCGACCCCGACCGGCCGGTGGCTCGCGGACAGCGCGCCGGACGATCTCGTCGCGATCACGGGGACGAAGGGCAAGTCGACCGTCGCCGCGATGACCGCGCACCTCCTGCGCGCTGCGGGACGGGAGGTCGTGCTCGCGGGCAACATCGGTGTCGCGCTGACGACCGTCGATGCGACCGCACCGCGCGACGACCTCGTCGTCGAGCTGTCGAGCTACCAGCTCGCCGACCTCACGCTCGCGCGTCCGGCCGCCGTCGCCGCCGTCACCACCCTGTTCATCGACCATGTTCCGTGGCACGGGAGCGTCGCGCGCTACCACGCGGACAAGCTGCGGCTCCTCGACCTCGCCGAGTGGCGCATCCTCGGCCGTCAGGTCGCCGGCCTGCCGATCGCGAACGGCCGCTCGGATGCGGTCGCTCCCGAGCCGACAGCGGACGTCGTCGTCGCGCTCGCGGCAGCCGGGCTCCATGGCCCGCACCATGCCGACGCGGCCATGCTCGCGGTCGCGCTCGCCGAGCGGCGGCTCGGACGAACGGCCCCGGACCTCGTCCCGGCCCTGGCCGACTTCGCCCCGTTGCCGCACCGTCTTCGTCCGGTCGCGACGGTGCGTGGACGCATGTTCGTCGACGACTCCATCGCGACCGTCCCCGAGGCGGCGCTCGCCGCGCTCGCGACCTGGCTTCCGAAGGGCCCGGTGACGCTGCTCCTCGGCGGCGAGGACCGTGGCCAGCCGGTCGACGACCTCGTCGACGCGCTGTGCGACCCCGACGTCCGAGCCGCGCTGCTGCCGCCGTTCGGCACACGACTCGCCGCTGCCGTCCGGTCCGTGGGGCCGCCCGACCATGACGCACGCGTCGTCGAGGTCACAGACCTCGCTGCCGCCGTCGCGTGGGCCGACCGCGTCACTCCCGAGGGCGGGGCGGTGCTCCTGTCCCCCGCCGCGCCGAGCTTCGGCGCCTTCCGCGACTTCGTGCATCGGGGCGAGACGTTCGCCCGCCTCGCCCGTGCGCTCCCCGGGGCGACGCCCGTCGCGGCACAGGCTCCCGCGCCGGAGAGCGACGCATGACGGTCGTGTCCCGCGACCGCTCCGGGACGCCCTGCATCCTCGTCGCCCCGCGCCCACCGAGTCCGACGATGCGCGCAGCGATCGAGCGCGGTGGCGGCACCATCGTCGACGATCCCACTGACGCCGAGGCGCTCGTCTGGCTCGACCCGCATGACCCGTCGCAGCTCACCCCGCTGCTCGCCGCAGCACCCGGCATCCGCTGGGTCCAGCTCCCCTTCGCCGGCATCGACCCGTTCCTCGGACACCTCGACCCCTCACGGGTGTGGACGTCAGGCAAGGGCGTCTACGCCGATCCGGTCGCCGAGATGATCCTCGCGATGCTGCTCGCGGGGATGCGCGAGCTCGTCGGCTACGCCCGTGCGACGACGTGGACGAC
>JAURQY010000136.1 GCA_030835875.1 Nitriliruptorales bacterium
CCCGGCAACGGCTGCATCTACCTGGGCATCCTCTCCGACCTCACCGAGGGGCCGTTCGCGCCGCTCGGACAGCTGATCCAGCGTGGTCAGCAGGACTTCTGGGGCCGTGTCAATGCCGAGGGCGGCATCGCCGGCTTCGACATCGACATCGACACCTACACGCGTGACACGAAGTACAACCCGCAGGACCACGCGCAGGCCTACCGTCAGATCGAGCCGAACATTCTCGTGCTCGCGCAGTCGCTCGGTACGCCGACGACCGAGGCCATCCTTGCCGACATGGATTCGGACGACGTCCTCGCCGCTCCGGCCGGATGGTGGTCCGGGTTCAACTTCCAGGAGAACTCGCAGGGCCTCATCCTCGCCTCGGGCTACTCGTACTGCCTCGAGTCGATGATCGGGCTCGACTGGTTCAACGAGAACGGCCCGCGTCCGATCGGCTCGGTCGCTGCTGTCGGTTACCCGGGTGACTACGGCGGCGACGTCGCCGAGGGCGCCCGCCTGTGGGCGGAGGCCAACGGCGTGCCGTTCGCCGGCTTCATCCAGACCGGTCCGAACTTCCTCGTCGGCTCGCAGGACGCGGCGGTCGGCGCGGTCCTCGAGTCCGGTGCGGACATCATCCTGCTCGGCGTCGGCCCGGCGGAGAACGCTGAGATCGTCGGCAAGGTCGCAGCCACGCAGCAGGCCGGTGGCCAGGCGCTCGGCTCGATCCTGTTCCTCGGTGCGGGTCCGACGTGGAACCCGGCGCTGCTGCAGACCGCGGCCGCTCCGGCGCTCCAGGGCCTCTACTTCAACGTCTCGCCGTGGCAGGACTACACCGGTGAGACGGCGGGCCACGCCGCGATGCGTGCTGCCTTCGAGGGCGAGGACGCACCGATCAACCAGGGCTACGCGGCCGGCTGGGTGTGGCAGTACCCGATCAAGGCGGTGCTCGAGGCTGCGGCCGAGAGCCGTGACCTGACGCGTGCCAACATCCGTGCGCTCGCCGACGGTGTCGCGGTCGACTACGAGGGCGTCCTCCCGGCCACCAGCATGGGCGGCGACCCGAACGTGAACGTGAACCGCACCGCGGTCATCGGGAGCGTGAGCAGCGAGAGCCCGAACGGTCTCGCGACGATCGTCGACGGCTACCGCGGCCCGACGGCCGACGCCTTCGAGTACACGGCGGCCTGCTCCGGCGCCTGATCGCTCAGGGACATCACGGGTGGGGGCGGCCTTCGGGCCGCCCCCACCTGCGTCCGCCATCGGGTCTGCATGGTGCTCTACCTTCGCGTGACGCCGCTCGCGCACGTCCGGCGGTCAGGAGCAGGCGGTGCAGCAGACGATGGGGGAGTCGCCCCTGCTCGCAGGGCTCAACGAGGCGCAGCGCCGCGCGGTCGAGACCGTCGACGGCCCCGTGCTCGTCATCGCGGGCGCGGGCTCCGGGAAGACCCGGGTCCTGACGCACCGGCTCGCGCACCTCATCGGCCATCACGGGGTGCCCGCTGACCGGCTGATGGCGATCACGTTCACGAACAAGGCCGCCGGCGAGATGGCCGAGCGGGTCCGCGGCCTCGTCGGCGCTCGTCACGCCGACCGCACCTGGGTGACGACCTTCCACAAGACCGGCGTCCGCATCCTGCGCCGTGAGGCGGCCGCGCTCGAGCTGAAGCCCGGCTTCACGATCTACGACGGGCAGGACGCGCAGCGACTCATCGCACGGCTCGCGAAGGACGCTGGCATCGACGACAAGCGGTTGCCGCCGCGCGCCATCGCGAACGCGATCAGCAGGGCGAAGGACGAGCTGATCCCCGCGTCCACGTTCCGTCAGCAGGCGTCCGGCTGGCCCGACGAGGCGGTCGCCGAGGTCTACACCGCCTACGAGCTGGCGCTGCGGCGCGCCCACGCGCTCGACCTCGACGACCTGATCGTCCGCACCGTCGACCTCTTCCGCTCGCATCCGGACGTGCTCGAGCGCTACCGGCAGCGCTTCACGCACCTGATGATCGACGAGTACCAGGACACGAACCGCGCGCAGTACCACCTCGTCCAGTTGCTCGCGGCGGGGTCTCGGAACCTGATGGTCGTCGGCGACCCTGACCAGGGCGTCTACTCGTTCCGCGGGGCGACGATCCGCAACATCCTCGACTTCGAGCAGGACTACCCCGACGCGACCGTCATCCCGCTCACCCGCAACTACCGCTCGACTCGCACGATCCTGGATGCGGCGAACGCCGTCATCGCGCACAACCGCGGCCGCACACCGAAGGACCTGTGGACCGAGGCCGACGAGGGCGTGCCGATCACCCGCTACCACGCGACGGATGAGCAGGACGAGGCGATGGCCGTCGTGCGGGAGGTCGAGGACCACGTGCGGCGCGGCGGATCCCTCGACGACATCGCGGTCTTCTACCGGACGAACGCGCAGTCGCGGGTGCTCGAGGACGCGCTGATGCGCGTGTCGGTCCCGTACCGCGTCGTCGGTGGTGTCCGCTTCTACGAGCGCCGCGAGGTCAAGGACGTCCTCGCCTACCTGCAGCTCATCGCCAACCCGGACGATGACGTCGCGTTCCGCCGCGTCATCAACGTCCCACGGCGCGGCATCGGCGACCGCAGCGTCGCCGCGCTCGAGGCGCACGCGCTCGCGAGAGCGACGAGCCTCATGGACGCGGCCCGCGACGCCGAGCTCATCGCCGGACTCGGGCCCCGTGCGGTCGGCGCGGTGCGTGCGTTCGTCGGGCTGCTCGACGCGCTGCGCACGGAGCTCGAGCACGGCATGGGGGTCGCTGAGCTCGTCGAGCAGGTCTGGGACCGCACCGGGTATCTCCGTGAGCTCCAGGCCGAGGGGACGATCGAGGCGCTCGGGAGGGAGGAGAACGTCCGCGAGCTCCGCTCCGTCGCGGACGGCATCGTCGGCGCGGCGGACGTCCCTGAGGGCGGCCAGGAGGCGCTCCGTGCGCTCCTCGACGCGGTCACGCTCGTCAACGACCAGGACCAGGTCACCGACGGCGAGGGTGCGATCACGCTGATGACGCTCCACACCGCGAAGGGCCTCGAGTTCCCCCTCGTCGTGCTGACCGGGATGGAGGACGGTGTCTTCCCGCACGTGCGCTCGCTCAGCGACACCGCCGAGCTCGAGGAGGAGCGGCGCCTGTGCTACGTGGGCATGACCCGTGCCGAGGAGCGCCTCGTCCTCACGCATGCCGACCGGCGCACCCTGTGGGGTGGCGTCGCCTACAACCCGCCGTCCCGCTTCCTCGAGGAGCTCCCTGACGCGCTCGTCGTGCGACGTGGCTCGGTCGTCGCGCCGACACCGACACGCAGCGCGACCGCGCGGGCGTCGGGCGGCGACGACCGTCGCGCCGGCCGCCGTGGCAGCGCCGGGATCGACGTCGTCGACCTCGACGAGGGCTTCCGCCCGGGCGACACGGTGCTGCACCCCCGCTTCGGCCGCGGACTCGTCGTCGAGGTCGCCCCCGCCGGCGACGACCATGAGGTCAGCGTCGACTTCGAGGAGGTCGGGATGAAGCACCTGATGCTCGCGTACGCCGCGCTCGTGAAGGTCGACCGATGAGCGGTGCGTCGTCCGCATCCACCCCCGCGCCCGGGCGGCACGTCGTCAGCGCGACGCTCGTCATCGCCGCACCGCGGCAGCGCCTGTTCGATCTCATCGCCGACCCGGCCATGCACCCGCGTATCGACGGCTCAGGGACGGTCGTCGCATCGCCGGTCGGTGCACCGGAGCGTCTCGGGCCGGGGGTGCGCTTCGGCATGGGGATGCGCATGGGACTGCCGTATAGGACCTCGAACCGGGTCGTCGAGTTCGAGGAGGGCCGCCGTATCGGGTGGGCGCACTTCAGCCGCGCCGTGTGGCGCTGGGAGTTCGCCGACGTCGAGGGCGGCACCGAGGTGACCGAGTCGTTCGACTGGTCCCGCGCACGCGCGCGACCGGTCATGCGGCGCTTCGCCCGCGGGAACGCCGTGTCGATGCGCCGGAGCCTCGAGCGGCTCGCGGAGCTCGCTGCGGAGGACTGAGTCAGCAGCCCGGGACCGCGGGATCGTCGACCGGGTCGAGCGGCTCCCTTGCGGCGGTCGGGTCCACGTAGGCGATGCCGGACACGGTGAGCGTCGGCACTGGCGCGAGCGACGCGGTCCCCGCGAGACCGCGTCCCGTGAGCGCCCAGACGCGCCCGTCGGGATGCTCGAGGCGGTTCGACGTGGCGCAGTACGCGACGCCGTCGGGGGCATCGAACGCTCTCACGCGACCGGCGACGTTGACGACGAGCAGCCCGGTCGGTCCGGCCGCGCTGCTCGTCGCAAGGGACTCGACGGCGCCGAGCTCCACCCAGGGTTCCCCGGGTGCCTCGCCGCCACGGCCGAGCAGCAGCACGCCGGCGACGAGGACGACGAGCCCGGCGACGAGCGAGGCGACGACCCACTGCAGCCCGAGCGGCGCACGGAGCACGATCTTCCGGGCCCGTCGCGCGGCGCGGTCCGGCAGGTAACCGCTCGGCCCGAAGCCCGGTGCGCCGTCACCCTCTGGTGTGTCGCTCAGCGGTCGGCTCCGTATCGGTCTCTCGCACGACGCTACCGCTGAGCGGTCGCGTCCCTCATCGCGGTCCGTGTCGCGGGAGGGGACCTCGTGGGCCCCGACTAGGCTCCGCCCCGACGCGAGCGTGTCGCGGACCGGACCGGAGGTGCGTCGTGGCCATCCGAGTCGTCGTCGCGAAGGTCGGCCTCGACGGGCATGACCGCGGCGCGAAGGTCGTCGCGAGGGCGCTGCGCGATGCCGGCATGGAGGTCATCTACACCGGCCTCCACCAGACGCCGGAGCAGGTCGTCGCGGCGGTCATCGAGGAGGACGCGCAGGCCGTCGGGCTCTCCGTGCACTCCGGCGCCCATCTGACTCTGTTCCCCCGCGTCGTCGAGCTGCTGGCGGCGGCCGGCGCGGACGACGTGCTCGTCTTCGGCGGCGGGATCATCCCCCCGGAGGACGTGGCGACGCTGCAGCACCAGGGCGTCGCCGCCGTGTTCACACCCGGCGCACCCATGGGCGAGATCGTCGAGTGGGTGCGCGCCAACGCCCCTGTCCGTATCTGAACCACACGCTTCCACAGCCACGAGCCGAGGAGTCCTGATGGACCTGGTCGAGTTCCAGGGCAAGCAGCTGTTCGCCCGCCACGGTGTTCCCGTCCCGCCGCCCGGCGCGGTCGCCCGGACCGTCGAGGAGGCCGTCTCGGCCG
>JAURQY010000137.1 GCA_030835875.1 Nitriliruptorales bacterium
CATCCAGTCGCCGAGCGACGCAGCACCACCCGCCATCGCCATACGGCGGAAGGGGCGCGACGACGAGAGCCCCCGGACGGCATCGGCGGAGGTCGCCGGCAGTGCAGCGGGGGCAGGCACCCGCGGACGATCCTCAGCGCGACCCATGAGCGCACCCTAGCGGTGGGGTCGCGGTCAGCCGGTGGTGCGCGACCCGGTGGAGCGCTTCCTCGTCGCCTTCTTCGCCGTGGTCCGCTTCGCGGTCGTGCGCTTCTTCGCGGCCTTCTTCGTCGCCTTCTTCGCGGTGGTCTTCTTCGCGGCGGCCTTCTTCGCAGCGGTCTTCTTCGCGGCACGCGGCGGCGGCGGGTCCTGCGCGCCGACGTAGTTCATCGCGATCGGCCCGGGGACGTCGTCCATCGCGAGCGGCTCACCACCGAGCTCCGGGTCGTAGGCCGGCACGCCGTCGACCACGGTCTGGGTCGCGACGGTGGGCACGTCGAACGTCGCGAGCTCGAAGACGTGGTTGACCGTCGGGTTCGCGCAGATGGCGGTCGGGACCTTGCGGTTGCGCGGCGGCTGGCGCAGCGGCGCGCCGCACTCCGGGCAGGGTGTCGCGAGCGGCAGCGACCACACCGAGAACACGTCGTCGGGGTAGCCGGTCGTCCCGAGGAACGGCTTGCCGTAGCGCGAGGTCCGCAGCTCCATGAAGTAGCGCGGGTCGGTGACCGACCGGAAGGGGACGATCGTGCCGTCGGCGGTCATGTGCACCGCGCGCTGCTGGAGGTTCCGCACGCCCTTGCACGTCGGGTAGTCGACGCAGCTGAAGAAGCGTCCGTAGCGTCCGTCACGCAGCTGCATCGGCTTGCTGCACTCGGGGCACGGCACGTTCTCGTCCGGTTCGACGTCGAGCCGCTCCCCGACCGTCCCATCCGGCTCCAGTGGGAGCGTCCCGTCGCAGTCGGGCCAGCGGCTGCACGATGCGAACCAGTCGCGCGCCTTGCCGGAGAAGACGCGCTCCATCGGCGCCCCGCAGTCGGGGCAGGGCGTCGGCTTGCGCAGCGGGAGGCGTGGGCGCTCCGGCTTGCGCTCGCTGACCCAGGTGTCGACCTCGTCGAGGAACCCCGTGACCGTTCCGCACCAGCGCGCGTCGCCAGCGGCGATCTCGTCGAGCGTGCCCTCCATGCGCGCCGTGAAGTCGAGGTCGACGATCTCCGGGAAGTGGCGCAGCAGGAACGCGACGACCACCTCGCCCAGCGGTGTCGGGAAGAACCGTCGCGACTCCTTCGTGACGTACGCGCGCTGCTCGAGCGTCGAGATGATCGCCGCGTAGGTCGAGGGTCGGCCGATGCCGTGCTCCTCGAGCGCCTCGACGAGCGTGCGCTCGCTGAAGCGCGGAGGCGGGGACGTCTCGTGCGCCTCCGCGCTGACCTCGGCGAGGTGGAGCACCTGGCCCTCGTCGAGGTCGGGCAGACCATCGCCGTCCTCATCCTCGTTGACGTCGTCCTCGTCGCGCTCCATCCGGTAGGCGCGGAGGAAGCCGTCGAAGCGCTCGACCTGGCCGGTCACGCGGAACATCACGTCACCGTCCGCGTCCGCCCCCACGACGTCGGCGGCGACCCGGTCGAACACCGCAGGTGCCATCTGCGTCGCGACGGTGCGCGCCCAGATGAGCTCGTACAGGCGGGCCTGCTCGGTCGTCAGGTGACGTCGGATGCTGTCGGGAGTGCGCAGGACCGATGTGGGACGGATCGCCTCGTGGGCCTCCTGGGCACCCTTCGTCGCGTTCGTCGCACGGCGCGGCTTGTCGAGCGTGTAGCGGTCGCCGTACTCGGAGCGGACGAACCCGGTGATCTCGCCGAGCGCCTGGTCGGAGAGGTTGAGGGAGTCGGTGCGCATGTAGGTGATGAGGCCGACCTGCTCGCCGCCTCCGAGCGCGATGCCCTCGTAGAGCTGCTGCGCCACCGCCATCGTCTGCCGCGCGCTGAAGCCGATGCGGGACGCCTCGCCCTGCAGGGTCGACGTCTTGAACGGCGGTTTTGGGTTGCGCTGCTGCTGAGTCCGTCGCACCTCGGTGACGGAGTAGGCGAGCCGCTCGGCGCGGGCCACGAGCGCGTCCGCCTCCTCCTGCGTCCGCACCACACGGAGGTCGGCGCGCGCCGCGTCGTCCTTGCCCTCGAGGTCCTTCGGGGTGGCGAGGCGCAACCCGTCGACGCGGACGAGCCGGGCGCGCACGTCCTGCTCGCCGACATTGCGCCCGAAGAGCCCGGCGAGGTCGAAGTAGGTCTCCGGCACGAACGCCCGGATCTCCTCCTCTCGGTCGACGATCAGCCGCAGCGCCACTGACTGGACGCGACCGGCGGAGATCCCCGAGGCGACGGTGCGCCACAGCACCGGCGAGAGGCGGTAGCCGACGATGCGGTCGACGGCGCGGCGGGCCTGCTGCGCCTCGACGAGCGCCATGTCGAGATGGCGTGGAGCAGCGAACGCGGCACGGATGGCCGGTTCGGTGATCTCGTCGAAGGTGACCCGGTTGGTGGTCGCCGGGTCGAGCCCGAGGACCTCGGCGAGGTGCCAGGCGATCGCCTCCCCCTCGCGGTCGAGGTCGGGGGCGAGCCAGACCGTGTCGGCCGTCCGCGCCGCTTTGCGGAGTGCCGCGACGTGCTTCGCGGAGCGCTCGGGGACCTCGTAGACGAGGCTGCAGCCAGCTCCCTCCTCGTCCAGCTCGATGGCGAAGTTGGAGCGCGGCAGGTCACGGACGTGCCCGTAGGAGGCCAGGACCGAGTAGCCCGGACCGAGGTAGCGCTCGATCGTCCGGGCCTTCGCCGGGGACTCGACGATGACGAGGTTCTGTGCGCTCACGCGGTGGCGCTCCCAGGGAGTGGACCGGCGCGGGGTGCCCGCGCGGCGGCGCAAGGTCGTCGGGGACAGGGACCGCTGTCAAACCTCCGTGACGGCCGCCCGGCCCGGCCGGACGCCTCCGCCCATCGACCGATCGGGGCGGAGCACCGTCCGGGGTCCCCCTACGGGGGACCCCGAGCCCGGCGGGACATCCCGCTGGCCGATCGCAGGACCTGTGGACGACCACCCTTCGGAACGTGCGCCCAGCGCACGCTTGCTGGGGATGGCCCCGCGCTAGGCTCCGCGAACCTTCACGGTGGAAGCCACCAAATCGCGCACCCGCGCGTCGGCTCCCCGATCCCCCTGTCAGCACGCGGGCCCGCCCGCGCCCCTCACCGAGTCACGCCCCCGGAAGGAACGGCACCCATGCTCGAGATGATCCCCGTCCTCGCGGTCGTCGCCGCGCTCGCGAGCCTCGCGCTCGCCGCGTACTACGCGCGCATCGTGAACGCCGCGGACGCCGGCACCGACGTCATGCAGGAGATCGCCGCAGCGATCCGCGACGGCGCGATGGCGTTCCTCCGCCGCGAGTACCGCGCGATCGCGATCTTCGTCGTCATCCTCGCGGCCGTGGTGTACGCCGTGCTCCCGGACATGCGCCCCTGGGGTTCGTTGAGCCTCGTCCTCGGCGCCGTGTTCAGCGCGATCGCCGGATTCGTCGGCATGCGCATCGCGACGGCGGCCAACGTCCGGACCGCACAGGCCGCCCGTGAGGGTGCAGCCAAGGCCCTGCCGCTCGCCTACCGCGGCGGCGCGGTCATGGGCTTCACCGTCGCCGGCCTCGGTCTGCTCGGCATCGCGCTCGCGTACCTCGTCTTCGTCCAGGTCCTGCGTGTCGACGACGCCTTCCAGGTCGTCGCCGCCTTCGGGCTCGGCGGGTCGTCCATCGCGCTGTTCGCCCGCATCGGCGGTGGCATCTACACGAAGGCCGCCGACGTCGGCGCCGACCTCGTCGGCAAGGTCGAGGCCGGGATCCCCGAGGACGACCCGCGCAACCCGGCGACCATCGCCGACAACGTCGGCGACAACGTCGGCGACGTCGCCGGCATGGGTGCGGACCTCTTCGAGTCCTACGCCGGGTCGCTCGTGGCCCCGATGGTCCTCGCGGCGCTCCTCTTCGGCGGCGTCGATGCGGCCTCGAAGGCGGTCGCCGCCGACTTCACCGGTCTGCAGGAGACGACGTTCCTGTTCCCGCTCCTCGTCGGCGCGCTCGGCATGTTCGCGTCGATCCTCGGATCGTTCCTCGTCCGTGGCCGTCCCGGCAAGTCGCTCTCGAGCCAGCTCCACTTCGGCACGAACGTCGCGATGGTCATCACCGCCGCGGCGAGCGTCGCGGGCGCCGTCTGGATCTTCGAGGGCGTCGAGGGCGTCACGAGCCCGATCTGGCTCGGCATGCCGATCGTCCTCGGCCTCGCCGCCGGCTACCTCATCGGCTTCGCGTCCGAGTACTACACCTCCGACCACTACACCCCCGTCAAGCGCCTCGCGAAGCAGGCGGAGACCGGCCCGGCGACCGTCATCATCGCTGGCGTCGCAGAGGGCATGATCTCCACGTTCGCGTCCGTCGCGCTCATCGCGGTCGCGATCGGCGGCTCGTACTGGTTCGGTCTGCTCGCGTTCGCCGGCACCGCGTTCGAGGTCAGCGGTGGTCTGTACGCCGCGGCGCTCGCCGCGGTCGGGATGCTCGCCACCACCGGTGCGGTTGTCGCGGTCGACGCCTACGGGCCGATCTCGGACAACGCGGGGGGCATCGCCGAGATGTCGCACCTCCCGCCGGAGGTCCGCGAGGTCACGGACTCGCTCGACTCGCTCGGCAACACCACCGCCGCCGTCGCGAAGGGCTTCGCGATCGGGTCGGCCGCACTCACCGCGCTCGCGCTGTTCCGTGCCTACACGGCTGCCGTCGGCATCGACGAAGCCGGCATCGACCTGACCGAGGTCGAGGTCATCATCGGCCTCTTCATCGGTGCGATGCTGACCTTCGCGTTCGCCGCGCTCACGATGAAGTCGGTCGGCCGTGCGGCCAACGACATGATCATCGAGGTCCGTCGCCAGTTCGCCGAGATCCCGGGGCTGCGCGAGGGCCGCGAGGGCGTCAAGGCCGAGTACGCGAAGTGCGTCGACATCTCGACGAAGGCGTCACTGCGGGAGATGATCCTCCCTGGATCGCTCGCCGTGATCGTGCCGCTCGTCATCGGGTTCTACTCCGCGGAGGCGCTGGGAGGCCTGCTCGCGGGTGCGCTCGTCACCGGCTTCCTCGTCGCGATCTTCATGGCGAACTCCGGTGGCGCCTGGGACAACGCCAAGAAGTACATCGAGGCGGGCAACCACGGCGGCAAGGGTTCCGAGGCGCACAAGGCCGCAGTCGTCGGCGACACCGTCGGTGACCCGTTCAAGGACACCTCGGGTCCTGCGATGAACATCCTCATCAAGGTCATGACGATCGTCGCGCTCGTGTTCGCGCCCGTGTTCCTGTGACACGCTGAGCATCGCACCAGCTAGCGAGGCCCACCCTTCGGG
>JAURQY010000138.1 GCA_030835875.1 Nitriliruptorales bacterium
CTTCGTCGCACGCGATCGTGACGAGATCACCGACGCGTGGCGCTCATGGAACACGCGGGACGAGCGCTTCGGTCACGTCAGCTCGCCGCTCGACCGCATCCAGGCCACGGCGCCGCCCTGGGTCGGCAGCGCGGCGCGCAGCGAGGGCCGCGGCTAGCGCTCGCCGGCCACGTCGGCCGGTGCGGCCGCGTCGAGGTCGAGGGCCACCTGCGCGAGACGCGCCTCCTCCGCAGGGACCGGGATCGGGTAGCGGCCGGTGAAGCAGGCGGTGCACAGCGCGTCGGCCGGCTGCGGCACCGCGTCGACGAGCCCGTCGAGCGAGAGGTAGTGGAGGCTGTCCGCGCCGACGAACGCACGGATCTGCTCGACGTCCATGTCGGCACCGATGAGCTCGGCGCGTGACGCCATGTCGATGCCGTAGTAGCAGGGGTCAGTGATCGGCGGCGAGGTGATCCGCAGGTGAACCTCGGCCGCGCCGGCCGCGCGCAGCATCGCGACGAGCTGGCGCGACGCGTTGCCGCGCACGATCGAGTCGTCGACGACGACGAGCCGCTTGCCCTCGACGACCTCGCGCACCGGTGAGAGCTTGAGCCGGATACCGAGCTGTCGCAGCGACTGCGTCGGCTGGATGAACGTGCGGCCGACGTAGCGGTTCTTCACGAGTCCGTCGGCGAACGGGATGCCCGACGCTGCCGCGTAGCCGGCGGCCGCGTCACGTCCTGCCTCGGGGACGGGGATGACGACGTCCGCGTCGGTCGGCGCCTCCACGGCGAGTCGCTCGCCCATGCGCCGCCGCGCGCTGAGCACGCTCACGCCGTCCTGGCGGTGATCGGGCCGTGCGAGGTAGACCCACTCGAACAGGCAGAACGTCGGTGTCGGCTCGGCGAAGTGCCGTGAGCGGAGCCCGTCGGCGTCGACGCTGACGAGCTCGCCCGGCTCGACGTCGCGCACGAGCACCGCACCGACGATGTCGAGCGCCGCCGTCTCCGACGCGAACACCCAGCCGCCCCCCGGCAGCCGACCGATCTGCAGCGGTCGCAGCCCGTTCGGGTCACGGAACGCGTAGAGGCGACGCTCGTCGGACACGACGACGCTGAACGCGCCGCGCAGCTCACGGGCGACCGCGACGATCGCGTCCTCGAGCGCGAGGTCGGAACGCTCGCCGATCAGCCGCGTCATCAGCTCCGAGTCGGTCCCCGGTACGGGCACGAGACCGCGCGCGAGCTCGGCGGTGTTGACGAGGTTGCCGTTGTGGCCGAGCGCGATGCGCGTGCCCATTCCGGACTCGCGGTAGACGGGCTGCGCGTTCTCCCACGACGACGAGCCGGTCGTCGAGTAGCGGCAGTGCCCGACGGCGAGGTGCCCGTCGAGCGCGGCGAGGTCGGAGGGGCCGAACACCTGCGACACGAGCCCCATCTCGCGGTGCACCACCGTGCGCGCACCGTCCGACACTGCGATGCCGGCCGACTCCTGGCCGCGGTGCTGGAGCGCGAACAGCGCGAAGTAGGTCAGCGTCGCGACGTCCTCGCCCGGCGCGTAGACGCCGAAGACGCCGCACTCGCAGCGCGGTCCCTCACCGAGCCGTGCGAGGTCCTCGCCGTCGCCGCTCGCGTCCTGCTCGCGCGACCGACCGTCGCCCACCGCACCGAACGCACCGTCCGCACCGCGCCTCATGCCGTCGACTCCCCGAGCGCGCCGGCGAGCGCGTCGAGGTGCACGCGCGTCACGTCATCGAGCGGCAGCGCCGCGACCCCGTCGAGCTCGACCGCGTCGCCGCCGACCTCGCCGAGACGGACCGCGCCGACGCCGGCCTCCTCGCAGCGCGCCACGAGCTGCGCCGCGTGCGCGGGCGCGACGCTGACGAGCGCACGACCGGGCGACTCGCTGAACAGCGCCTGCGCGAGGTGCACCCCGTCAGTGGTCGCCGCGCGCCCGTCGACGTCGGGCAGCGTGACCTGCGCTCCGCGACCTCCGCCGACGCAGGCGCGCACGAGCGCAGCGAGCAGTCCACCACGGCCGATGGATCCGGCGGAGCGGAGCTTCCCGTCCGAAGCGCTTGCGCCGAGCACCGCGGCGAGGCGCCGCTCGAGGTCGAGGTCGACCCGTGCGAGCACGCCGCCCGGTCCGCGGCCGAGGAGCGCGCCGAGCACCGAACCGGCGAGGCCGCGCGTCGTCGGTGCGCCGAGGAGCCACAGCTCGTCGCCGTCGTCGCGGACGCGGCGCGCGACGGCGTCGCCGGCGCGGTCGAGCACGCCGAGGATGCCGACGACCGGCGTCGGCGGGATCGCGGCGCCACGGGTCGCGTTGTAGAGGCTGACGTTGCCGCCGGTGACGGGCACGTCGAGCGCGGCGCACGCGTCCCCGAGCCCGCCGATCACCTCGACGAGCTCCCACATCTGTTCGGGCTGCGTCGGGTCTCCCATGTTGAGGCAGTTCGTCGTCGCGAGCGGCCGCGCGCCGGTGCAGGCGACGTCGCGGTATGCGGCGGCGACCACGCGGCGCGTGCCCTCGCGCGGGTCGAGCTCGCACCAGCGGCCGTTGCCGACCGTCGAGAGCGCGACCGCACGATCGGTCCCCTCGAGGCGCACGACGCCAGCGCCGGCGACGCCCGGCTGAAGGACGGTGCCACCGAGCACGAGGTGGTCGTACTGCTCGTGGACCCACCGCTTCGACGCGAGCATCGGCGATCCGAGCGCCCGGTGCAGCAGCGTCGCGAGGTCGCCGCCGGCCAGACGCGCCGCCTCCGCGTGGAGGTCGACGTCGTCGGCGTCGACCGCGGCGAGCGCATCGAGCCGGTCGGGGCGCGCACGCGGACGGTCGAGCACCGGTCCCTCGTCGGCGAGGCTGCGCGCCGGTGGCGCGGCGACGACCTCACCGCGGCGCGAGAGCGTCAGCGTCGTGCCCTCGACGACCTCGCCGATGACCGACGCCGGGACCTGCCACCGTGCGGCGGTCGCGAGCACCTCGTCGAGCTGCTCGGGTCGGACGAGCGCGAGCATGCGCTCCTGCGACTCGGAGCACAGGATCTCCCACGACGCCATCGTGTCGTCACGCAGGTGCACGCGGTCGAGGTCGACGCGCATCCCCATCGACGCGGCGGACGACAGCTCGGAGGTCGCGCAGGCGATCCCGGCCGCGCCCATGTCCTGGATGCCGGACACGAGGCCGCGGTGGTAGAGCTCCAGGCAGCACTCGATGAGGAGCTTCTCGGCGAACGGGTCGCCGATCTGCACGTTCGGGCGACGGTCCTCGCCATCGTCCTCGAAGGTCGCGCTCGCGAGCACCGATGCGCCACCGATGCCGTCGCGTCCCGTCGCCGATCCGAGCAGCACCGCGAGGTCACCCGCGCGCTCGGCGCGGGCGAGCTGCAGGTCCTCGTGGCGGAGCACGCCGACGGCCAGCGCGTTGACGAGCGGGTTGCCCGCGTAGCCGGGGTCGAAGATGGTCTCGCCGCCGATGTTCGGCACACCGACGCAGTTCCCGTACAGGCCGACGCCGCGCACGACACCGTCGACGAGGTGCCGCTGGCGCGGGTCGACCGGCACGGTCGTGCCGTCGAGCGCCGTCCAGCCGCCAGGGTCGCCGAAGCGCAGCGCGTCCATCACGGCGATCGGACGCGCACCCATCGTGAGGATGTCGCGCAGGATCCCGCCGACGCCGGTCGCGGCCCCCTGCACCGGCTCGACGGCGCTCGGGTGGTTGTGCGACTCGATCTTGAACGTGACCGCGAGACCGTCCCCGACGTCGACGACGCCGGCGTTCTCACCGGGACCGACGAGCACCTGCGGACCGGTGGTCGGGAGGCCACGGAGGTGCATGCGCGACGACTTGTAGGAGCAGTGCTCCGACCACATCACCGAGTACATGCCGAGCTCGGAGACGCTGGGCACCCGTCCGAGCGTCTCGACGATCCGGTCGAGCTCCTCGTCGGTGAGGCCGAGCTCGCGGGCGAGCGGCCGGGCGCGTTCCTCATCGAGCTGCTCGTCAGGAGGGAAGACGTCGACGACCGCTGCGTCCCCCGTCACGTCCCCACCCCTGCCTCGTGCTCCGGTCCGCGGATGCGAAGCGTAGAGGACGGGGCGCGGGGGCGGTCCGGACCGCGATGCACGGGCCCTCGGTACCCTCGAGCGCACCGACCCGTCGACTCACGGAGCCCACGTGGACGCCCTCAACACCCTGCGCGCCATCCTCGTCGCGTTCGCCGCCGTCGCCGCCGTGCTCCTCGGGGTGCGGGGCGAATGGACGCCGGCGCTCGTGCTGGCGGTCGGCATCACCGCGCACGGTCTGCTGTGGGTCTACCTGTGGCGGCAGCGCCGCCGCGACAGCGAGCAGGCGATCGCAGGCTTCGAGCGGCTCCTCGCCGAGAACGGCTGAGGTCGCGGTCAGACCGGCGCGACCGGCCGCCCGATCGCAGCGAGCAGACCGGCGAACATCCCGCGTCCGTCGGTGCCCTCGCTGAGCACCGCATCGACGGCATGCTCGGGGTGCGGCATGAGCCCGACGACGTTGCCCGCCGCGTTCGTCACGCCCGCGATGTCGCGCGCAGAACCGTTCGGGTTCTCGCCCGGCGCGTAGCGGAACACGACCTGACCCTCGGCCTCGAGCTCATCGAGCGTGCGCACGTCTGCGACGTAGCGACCCTCGCCGTGCTTCACGGGCAGCGTGATGCGCTGCCCGTCCGCGTAACCGGCACTGAACGGCGTATCGATCCGCACGACGTCGATGCCGACAGGACGGCTCACGAAGCGCAGCCGCTCGTTGCGCAGCAGCGCGCCCGGCAGGAGCCGCGCCTCGCACAGCACCTGGAAGCCGTTGCAGATCCCGAGGACCGGCCCGCCGTCAGCCGCGAAGCGCGCGACGGCGCGCATCACGGGCGCGAGGTGCGCGACCGCGCCGCAGCGCAGGTAGTCGCCGTAGGAGAAGCCACCCGGGAGGATGATCGCGTCGACATCACCGACCGACGTGTCCTCGTGCCAGAGCGCGACGGCCTCGCCACCGACGATGTGCACGGCCGCGGCCGCGTCCCGGTCGTCGAGCGAACCCGGGAACGTGACGACGCCGACCCGTGCTGCCACCGTGCGCTCCTCCGGACCTGGGCGTTCGTGACGCTAGCCGCGCGCAGCGTCGCGGAACCCGACGGCGACGAGGTCGGCGATGAGGTCACCGCTCGCGAGCAGCGCCTCCGCATCGCGGCACGGACGCGGCACCCCGTCCGGGAGGCTCAGCCGTCCGCACGC
>JAURQY010000139.1 GCA_030835875.1 Nitriliruptorales bacterium
ATGGACGCGCTCGGCGTGCTCGCACCCGACGTGCGGCCGCTCGCCACCGGGCACCTCCTCGAGATGCAGGAGCTCATCACGACGCTCATCGCCGAGGGCAAGGCGTACGAGGTCGAGGGCGACGTGTTCTTCCGCGTGCGCTCCTTCCCCGCCTACGGCGCGCTCTCGAACCGCCGCATCGACGACCTGCTCGAGGGCGCGGACGTCGTCGACCGCGACCGCAAGGAGGACCCGCTCGACTTCGCGCTGTGGAAGGCCGCGAAGCCGGACGAGCCGTCGTGGCCGTCGCCGTGGGGCCGAGGGCGTCCGGGCTGGCACATCGAGTGCTCCGCGATGGCGGCGACCCACCTCGGTGCCGGTTTCGACATCCACGGCGGCGGGCTCGACCTCGTCTTCCCCCATCACGAGAACGAGATCGCGCAGCACGAGGCCGCGCACGGCACGACGTTCGCCCGTCACTGGGTGCACAACGGCATGGTGCAGATGGGCGACGCGAAGATGTCGAAGTCCGTCGGCAACGTCGTGTCGCTCGCCGACGCGATCGCCGCGGTCGGACGCGGACCACTGCGCCTCTGGTACCTCTCGGCGCATCATCGCAGTCCGCTGACGTTCGACGACGAGCGACTCGACGACGCGCGCGGGGTGTTCCAGCGCTTCGTCATCTTCGCGCGCGCCGCACGCCGTGCGGCGGGCGGCGTCGCCGGGGACGGCACGAGCGGTGCGGCGCATCGTTCGGCGTTCGTCGCCGCGATGGACGACGACCTGAACGCACCGGTCGCGGTCGCGGCGCTCCACCAGCTCGTGACCGACGGCAGCGAGCGGCTGCGCGCGGCGGCCGGCGGGGATGACGCCGCGCGGGCCGCGGTCGCCGACCTCGCGGACGCGCTCGTGACGCTCGCCGACGACGTGCTCGGGCTCGGCATCGGTGACGTGCTCGCGCGGGCGGCGGTGCTCGAGGAGCGGATCGCGCCGCTCGTCGAGGGTGAGCTTGTGCTGCGTGCGCAGGCCCGCGCTGAGAAGGACTTCGCCGCGGCGGATGCGATCCGCGACCGGCTGATCGCAGCGGGCGTCGTGGTCGAGGACACCCCGGCCGGTGCCGTCTGGTACGCGGCCGAGGCGCTGCGGCAGGGCGCGTGAGCCGGCGGGGCGCGCCGGACGGACGTCGCGCGCCGGACGGACGTCGCGCGGAGCAGCGGGTCGTCCACGGCATCCACCCGGTCCGCGAGCTGCTGCGCGCCGGACGGCGTCTGCACGAGGTCGTCCTCGCCGAGGCGCGTGCCGACGGTCGCAGTGAGGCCGGTCCGGTCGCGGAGATCGCACGGCTCGCCGCCGACGCCGGCGTGCCCGTCCGCACCGTACGCAGCGACGAGCTCGAGCGGCTCGCACCGGGGGCGGTGCACCAGGGCGTCGTCGCGCTCGCGCCGCCGTTCCCGCTCGTCGACATCGATCGGCTCCTCGCCCATGCGGAGGAGTCCGGCCGGCCGCCGCTGCTCGTCGCCGTCGACGGGGTGACCGACCCGCACAACCTCGGCTCGATCGCCCGCAGCGCCGAGGCCGTCGGCGCGCAAGGGCTCGTCCTGCCCGACCGGCGCAGCGCACCGGTCACGCCGGTCGTCGAGAAGGCCGCCGCCGGCGCGCTCGCACACCTCCCCGTTGCGGGCGTGACCAACCTGGTCCGCGCCCTCGCGGAGCTCGCGAAGGCAGGGGTGTGGTCGCTCGGCCTCGACGGGGAGGCGGACACGCAGCTCGCCGGACATCCGCTCGCGTCGGGCGCGGCCGTCCTCGTCGTCGGTGCGGAGGGCAGCGGGCTGTCACGGCTCGTCCGCGAGCGGTGCGATGCGCTCGTGCGGCTGCCGATGCACGGCCATGTCGGGTCGCTCAACGCGTCCGTCGCCGCCGGCGTCGCGCTCTACACGCTGCTCGCCGCCCGGGAGGCGGAGGGGGCCACCCCCACCTCGTGACGCTCGGTATGAGCGGTGTCCGCTCGGGCCGTCATCACGACGAGCCCCCCGGCGCTCACACCTAGCCTCGACCGGGAGACCCCCGGCCGTGGCTGCCGGAGCGGGCCGGAGCGGGTGAGGAGCGGGCGATGATCGGGGACGGGTTCGTCCGCGTGCTCGAACGCGCCCGTGAGGGTGATGAGCTCGCCTGGACGGCCCTGTATGACGACCTGTCCGGTCCGATCCTCGGCTACCTGCGCGGGCACGGGGCGCCGGAGCCGGAGGATCAGCTCGGCGAGACGTTCCTCCAGATGGCCCGCGACCTCCCCCGCTTCGACGGGGACGAGGCGGGCTTCCGCTCGTGGGTGTTCACGATCGCACACCGGCGGCTGCTCGATGCGGCTCGGACCCGGCGGCGCAGACCTGTGACACCGCTCGAGCCGGACCGGCTCGTGCCCGTCGCCGACGAGCTGCGTGCCACGACCGATGCGCAGGACGCGACCGCTGCCGCGATCCTGTCGTTCGAGGACCGTGAGCTGCTCGCCGACCTCCTCGAGCACCTCACGGAGGACCAGCGTGAGGTGCTGCTCCTCCGCTTCGTCGCGGACCTCGACACGGCGACCACGGGGGAGGTCACCGGGCGCAGCGCCAACGCGGTCGCCGCACTCACGACCCGGGCGCTCGCGACCCTGCGGGGCGTGATCGAGGCGCAGCAGGCCGCCTGAGCGGGGACCGTCACGGCACCGAGCCGGGCGTGATCCGGATCCTCACGGGAGCGTCACGTCCCGCTCACCCCCGGCGCTCACAGGGATATGGACACCAACACGCCCCGCCCCCCGTCCGCCCCGGACCACGGTCCGGACGACCGCGCGCTCGTGCGGATCCTGCGCGCCCTGGCCGCGGCGCTGCGCGCCCGGCCCGACGCGGACGTCCGCCGCCAGCACATCGTGGCCGCGAGCGCTGCGGCCCGAGCCGCGCGCACCGGGCAGGCAGCCGTCCCGGCAGCGCGGCGCGCCGGCGCACGCCGCGGCATCGCCGGGATGCTGCGTCCGGCCTTCGCCGGCGGGCTCGCGCTCTCGCTCGTCGTCGGTCTTGTCGCCGCGGTCACCGTGACGCTCGACGACCGCGTCGAGTTCGAGCTCGCGATGGAGCCGGGCTTCACGCCGTCGCCGATCCCGTTCGAGCGCGAGGAGGAGCACGTCATCCTCACCGTCGACGCGGACCGTGCGGACGAGGTGACCGCAGAGCTCATGCGGCTCGCGGGCGCGGACCCGACGGTGCTCTCGGTCCGCACCGACCGCACCGCGTTCACCGTGCCCGCGTCGATCGCGGAACAGCTCGTCCAGGCGCCCGACGCTCCTGAGGTCGAGACGGTCGTCGACACGCCGATGACTCGCCTCGCGACCCCGACGACGCAGTCGCCGGTCCCGTCGTGGGGTCTCGACAGGATCGACGCGCGGGACACGCGACTGGACGACAGCTACGGCTTCGTGAGCTCCGGGTCCGGCGTGCGCGTCTACGTGATCGACACAGGCGTGCGCTCGGACCACACCGACCTCGCCGGTCGTGTCGCGGCCGGCTGGTCGGCGATCGAGGACGGTCGCGGCTCGGAGGACTGCAACGGCCACGGCACGCACGTCGCCGGCACCGTGGCTGGCTCCTCGTACGGCGTGGCGAAGGGCGCGACGATCGTCGCGATCCGGGTGCTCGACTGCAACGGTTCGGGGTTCGCGTCATCGGTCGTGTCCGGTATCAGCTGGGCGATCGCGAACCACCCGGGTGGCCCGGGTGTCATCAACCTGAGCCTCGGTGGTCCGGCCAACAGCGCCGTCGACCAGGCTGTCGCGGACGCGACCGCCCGCGGGCTGCTCGTCGTCGCCGCCGCCGGCAACAACGCCGGTGATGCGTGTGCGCTCTCGCCAGCGCGTGCCCCGTCGGCGATCACGATCGGCGCGACGACGTCGAGCGACGTGCGGGCGAGCTACTCGAACTTCGGCAGCTGCGTCGACCTGTTCGCGCCCGGCAGCAGCATCACGTCGGCGTGGTGGACGAGCACCGGTGCGGCGGCGACGCTGTCGGGCACGTCGATGGCCGCCCCGCACGTCGCCGGGATCGCCGCACGACTCCTGCAGACCGAGCCGGGTGCAGGGCCGGCGGGCGTGACGGATGCGCTGACCGGCAACGCCGAGCCCGATTCGGTGAGCGACCCGGCGGGCTCGCCGAACCTGCTGCTCAACCTCGTCGACTATGTGGACGAGTGCGAGCAGGCGTACGAGGACCACCTCCAGGACGGGACGGAGATCCCCGAGGACTGCCTCGAGGACGTGTGCGAGCGGCTCGAGCTCGAGGGCATCGAGCTGCCCGCGGAGTGCCTCGAGGAGGAGCAGCCGGACTGCGACCAGCTCGAGGAGGATGGCGCGGAGCTCCCTGAGGAGTGCCTCGACGAGGACGATGGTCGCGAGGGCCGTCCGGACTCGCCGCCGGGTCTCGGTGGGCTGCTGCCCCCGGGCTTCGGTGGCCCGGTGCCGGGGCTCGAGCGCGCCCCCGGGCTCGACGGGCGCCTGCCCCCCGGCCTGAGCGACGGGGTGCCCCCCGGCCTCGCCGACCGTGAGGACCGCGTGCCGCCGGGTCAGGCGGATCGTGAGGACCGTGTCCCGCCGGGTCAGGTCGGGCGCCAGCCGGACGATCCGACGGACGACACGGACCCGGACGAGGAGGAGACCGCTCCTGAGCCCGACGAGGCCGCCGAGGAGGTGGCCGAGCCGGCACGGCCGGTGCCGCCGCTCCAGCGGACACCCGCCGACCCGCCGCGTCTCGGGAACGGCAACGCGTCGAACAACAACGGCAACGGGAACGGCAACGGCAACGCGGCGAACAACAACGGGCGGTCGGGCCGCTCGTCCGGCGTATCGTCGCCGACGCGGGAGGCCGTGCCGGCTCCGATCCCGACGTCCGCACCGGTCGATCCGGTCCCGGCCGTCAAGACACCGGAGCCGGCCTCACCGACGACCCCCGGTCGAGGGCGCGGTCGCGGGTGATCCCCGCACCGGCGGCCGACCACCGCCCTCGACCACACCGCCCCGGGATCCGTCCCGGGGCGGCGTCGTGTCGATCAGCCCAGCTGCTCGTGCTGCTCGGCGCTGCAGGAGCTGCCGCCGCACCCCGCAGGCTCAGCCGGTGATGAGCAGGCCCACGATGCCGAGGTGGTGATGACCACAGAAGGGGTCAAGGTGGTCGGCGAGATGGGCTCCTCAACTCGGCTCCCTCGGCGAACCGCATCTCACAGATCGCCCCGGAGCCTTCGAATTCGGAGCCGGGGGCGGGAATCGAACCCGCGACCATCCGCTTACAAGGCGGGCGCTCTACCGACTGAGCTACCCCGGCGTGCGGCGGACGCTAGCGCCGCGCCCGGTCGCTCCGGCCCCGTGATCGGGCCCCTGCACCGCCAAGAAGCGCCAACACGGTGGGAGTTCCACCGATGTGGTTCACTGCTTCCCGACCGCAACGATCGCGCCGGACGACGGCGCGCACCTCGCCGGGCGGCGCCCATGGAGCCCAACGTCACCGAGCTGTCCGCCACCGGCGCCACGTCCGCCCTGGACGCCCGCTCGCGCGAGATCCTCGACTTCGAACGCGGCTGGTGGCGCTTCGCCGGCATCAAGGAGCAGGCGGTCCGCGAGCGCTTCGACCTCTCGACCTCCCGCTACAACGAGCTGCTGAACGCGCTGCTCGACGATGCCGACGCGCTCGCCTACGACCCGATGCTCGTCCGCCGGCTGCGCCGCATGCGTGCCGCGCGCCAGCGTGACCGCGCGGCGCGGCGCGCGACGGCCGACGCGAGCTGACGATGGCGTCCGGACCGCTCGGAGCGCTCGCGGGCCTGCGCTCGCTGCCATCCGCCGCGGTCCGTGTGCTCGGCATCGCCGTCGGGTTCGTCGTCCTCGTCGGCGCGCTGTTCGCCGGGGTCGGTGCATGGCAGGACCGTGACACGACCGGTGGAGACGAGGTCGCTGCGCCCGAGCCCGCGCCGGAGCCGGCGCCCGCCCCTGCGCCGGAGCCTGAGCCCGAACCGGAGCCCGAACCTGCTCCGGAGCCGGAGGAGAGCGAGGCCGAGGAGCCGCCCGCCGACGGTCCACGGCCCGAGGACGTGTCGGTCCAGCTGCTCGACGGCACGGCCGGTGACGCTGCCGTCACGCGTGCGCGCACGACGCTGACCGACGCGGGCTTCCGCATCGCGGCCACACGCAGCGCACGTGCCTACGACGTCTCCACCATCTTCTACACGGTCGGCTTCGAGGATGAGGGTCGCCTCGTCGGTCGCACGCTCGGCGTCACCGAGATCAGGCCGATGACCGACCTCCCCGCCGAGCGTCGGCTCAGCGACGGCGTGATGGTCCATGTCGTGCTGGGAGCGGACCGCCGCTGACGTCCGGCGCGAGCGGGGCCAGAGCCTCGCGTCGCACCGTCCGTTCCTCCGTCGTGAGCGTCCCGTCCTCGCCGCGCACCGACTGCGGCAGCAGCAGCGTCGTGAGGCCGAGCGCTCCGTCCGTCGCGCTGAGTGCCCGCCCCTCCTGCGCGAGCCGGTCCGCGACGACGAGCACGAGCTCCGCCGCCATCCTCCCGAGCGCGTCGAGCGGCTGGTGCTCGTGCGCCCGCACGCCGAGGTCGACCTGCGCGATCGCATCAGCACCGCAGCGGCGTGCCGTGTCGAGGAGGATCCCGATCTCCACGCCGTAGCCACGCTCGAACGGGAGCGCCTCGAGCAGCGCGCGGTCCGCCGCG
The DNA here is from genome assembly GCA_030835875.1 of Nitriliruptorales bacterium. Taxonomy (GTDB): domain Bacteria; phylum Actinomycetota; class Nitriliruptoria; order Nitriliruptorales; family Nitriliruptoraceae; genus CSBr16-57R1. The sequence goes on from JAURQY010000139.1 coordinate 6,723, forward strand.
TACTCGCCGGCGAGCGGCTGCGCGACGTGCGCGAGCTCGGGCCACAGCAGCGCGAGCAGCGGCCGGACCGTCAGCTCGGTGACGCGACCCCCACCGAGTCCACCACCCTGTCCGGCACCGTCCTGCCACGCACGCTGCGCCGCCGACTTCACGAGCCGCACCGAGTCGTCGAGCAGCAGCGGCGCGAGGGTGCCGACGGCGAGCCACGCATCCGGATCGCGCACGTCCGCGTCGACAAACGCGACGAGGTCACCGATCGTCGCGGCGACACCGCGCCGCAGCGCCGCACCCTTGCCCGGTCCGTCGTCGGCCGTCTGGTGCACGACGCGCGCGCCGGCGCGCTCCGCCTGTGCGACCGTGTCGTCACGCGAGCCACCGTCGACGACGACGAGCTCGTCGACGAGCGCGATGTCGGTGCCCTCCATCGGGGCCATCGCGGCGTGGAGCGCGGTGACGACCGCGCCGACGTCTTGGCCCTCGTCACGGGCGGGGATGACGACGGACGTGGTGAGGCCGAGCTCCGCCTTGCGCCGTGCGAGCGCGCCGACGTCGAACGCGTCGCGCTGCAGCACCGCACGTCCGTTCATCGCGTCGCTCCAGCATCCGGGTGTCGTCGGGGCGTGCGCCATCATGCCCGTCAGGTCGCCATCAGTGCGACCGCGCCGACGTAGCCGAGCACGAGCGCCGCACCGGCCATGCGACCGATCCGCTCCCTGACGAGCAGTAGGCCGACGGCGATCGCAGCAGCGAGCATCAGGAACGTCGCCTCACCGGCGACCTCCGGCGCGACCGCCGCGCCGAGGCTCGCGCCCGTCCACACGGCGAACGGTCCGACGGCGAGCGCGTTGAACAGGTTGCTCCCGAGGACGTTGCCGACGAGCAGCTCGGTCTGCCCGCGACGCACCGCCTGCACGGCGGCGGCGAGCTCCGGCAGCGACGTACCGACGGCGACGACGGTCAGCCCGACGAACCCGTCGGACAGGCCTGCCGCGTCCGCTGTCGCCGCACCACCCGCGACCACCGCCTGCGCGCCGGCGAGCGTCGCGGCGAGTCCCAGCCCGACCCGCCACCACTCGCGTCGCACTGAGCGGTCAGACACGTCGCGCGAATCGTCCGCCGGATCGCCCTCGTCGTCGATCGTCGGCGTCCCCACCTTCTCCTCCCCCCGGGTCAGGATGAGGGTGAGGACGACGACGAGCAGCCCACCGAGGAGCAGCGCATCGCCGCGTCGCAGCGGCGTCTGCACCGCCCAGGCGAACGCGACGACAGCAAGGAGCGACAGCGGCCCCTCGCGGCGCGCCGTCGTGCGGGGCACGTGGACCGGGTGGGCGAGCGCCGCGACGCCGAGCACGAGCAGCACGTTCGCGAGGTTCGAGCCGACGACGTTGCCCACGCCGAGGTCGTAGACGCCGGCGACGGCGGACAGCACGGCGATGAGCAGCTCCGGCGCGCTCGTGCCCGCACCGATGACGACGATGCCGACGACGAGCGGCGGTACACCCAGCCGGTCGCTGATGCGCGCCGCACCGTCGACGAGCTGATCGGACCCGACCGCGAGCACGACGAGACCCACGACGAGCACGGCGAGCGCGAGCGTGAGGGATCCGTCCAACATGCGGACACCATCGGGCATGCGGGAGGCCACCGCTAGCCTCGGGGGACCCGGAGGGACGTGCCGATGGACCCCCTGTCGAACCTGCTGCGCCGCACCGTGCTGCTCGGTGCTGCCGCCCTCCTCCTGAGCGCCTGCGCGTCCGACGCGGGGGAGGAACCTGCCGTGAGTGAACCGTCCGCCCCGTCCGCGTCGCAGCCGGGTGAGCAGCCCGATGCTCCCGCGATCCTCGCCGAGCTCTACCCCGACCGGGGCGAGCCGCCCACCGAGCTCGTCATCACCGACCTTGTTGAGGGTGATGGGGCGACGATCGCCGCCGGGCAGGGCGCGGTCGTGCAGTACTGGGGGCTGCGCTGGAGCGACGGCGGCACGTTCGACGCGTCGTGGACGCGGGGGCAGCCGCTCACGTTCCAGCTCGGCGTCGGCCAGGTCATCGCCGGCTGGGACACGGGTGTCGAGGGCATGCGCGTCGGCGGACGGCGCGTGCTCGTCATCCCACCGTCGCTCGCCTACGGCGACCGCGGTGCGGGCAACGTCATCGGCCCCGGCGAGACGCTCGTCTTCGTCGTCGACCTCGTCGACATCGCATCCTGATCGGCGACGAGCACGACGCGGGGGCCGG
>JAURQY010000140.1 GCA_030835875.1 Nitriliruptorales bacterium
GCGTCGCGGTCACCGGTGACGATCTCGACGCGGAACCCGTCGGCCGCCGCGCGCGTGGCGAGCGTCGCGAGCACGTCATCCGCCTCGACGCCCTCGACCTCCACGACCGTGATCCCGAGAACCCCGAGCACCTCGTGGAGGCGGTCGATCTGTGTCCCGAGCTCGTCGGGCATCTCGTCGCGCCCGGCCTTGTAGTCCTCGTAGGCAGCCGTGCGCTCGTCGTCCTCGCCCACGTCGAACGCGACGGCGACGGCAGCGGGCGAACGCTCCCCGATGAGCCGCACGAGCATCGAGACGAAGCCGTGGATGGCGTTCGTCAGCTCCCCCGATGACGTCCGGAGCGTGTCGGGGAGCGCGAAGAAGGCGCGGTAGGCGAGGCTGTGACCGTCGAGCAGCAGCAGGAGCGGACGCGCGTCCCCTCCCGCCGCACCTCCCGTCCCCGACCCGGAGCGCGCCATGGAACATCCTCCCACCCGCCGACGTCCCGTCGGTCGGACGTGGCTCGGCAGCGTGTGGGAGCCTAGGGCTGCAGCCCGATCCCTCGGAGAGGCCGGACCGCGCCGCAGCCCTCGGGCGGACTCAGTCCTGCTCGACGATCTTGAGGAACCGGCGCGTCCGCTCGTGTCGGGGCTCGACGAGCACCTCGGACGGGGGCCCCTCCTCCACGACGACGCCTGCATCCATGAACACGACGCGGTCGGCGACCTCACGGGCGAAGCCCATCTCGTGGGTGACGACCATCATCGTCATCCCGTCGTCGGCGAGGCCGCGCATGACCTCGAGCACCTCACCGACGAGCTCGGGGTCGAGCGCTGACGTCGGCTCGTCGAAGAGCATCATGTCCGGGTCCATGGACAGCGCACGCGCGATCGCGACACGCTGCTGCTGTCCGCCCGAGAGGTGCGCGGGATAGGCGTCGATCTTGTCGGAGAGACCGACCCGCGCGAGGTTCCGTCGTGCGACCTCGACCGCCTCCACCTCGCTGCGGCGACGCACCCGTCGCTGCGCGATGGTGAGGTTGCGAAGCACGGAGAGGTGCGGGAACAGGTTGAACGATTGGAAGACCATGCCGATGCGGCTGCGGAGCAGGTCGACGTCGGCCTCGGGGTCGCGGATGTCATCACCCTCGATGAGGATCGTGCCCTCCGAAGCCTCCTCCAGCCGGTTCACGCAGCGCAGCAGCGTCGACTTCCCTGACCCCGACGGTCCGATGACGCAGACGACCTCACCGTGTGCGACCCGGAAGTCGATGCCGCGCAGCACGTGGTTGTCGCCGAACGACTTGTGCAGCCCCTCGATGAGGATGGCGGCGTCATCGCGCCCGTCGGCCGTGCGCATCTCGGGTCCGTCCATGCTCATCGGGACCTCGCGTTCCGGCGCTCGAGCACGGCGACGAGCTGCGTGAGCGGGATGGTGATGAGCAGGTAGACCGCACCGACGACGATCAGCGGCGTCGCATTGGCACGGGCGGTCAGGATGTCGCGCCCGAACTTCGTCAGCTCCTTCGTCGCCGGCGTGGTGCCGAGCACGAACAGGAGCGACGTGTCCTTGATGAGCAGCACGAGCTCGTTGGTCAAGGGCGGGACGATGATGCGGAACCCCTGCGGGATGATAATCGAGGCCATCGCGCGCCCCCGGGACATCCCGAGCGACCGGGCGGCCTCCATCTGCCCCTTCGGGACCGCCTCGATGCCCGCACGGATCGTCTCGGCCATGTAGGCGGCGGCGACGATGCCGAGCCCCAGGGTGATCTGGACCAGCACCGGCCAGCGGACCTGGAACGCGATGGGGATCCCGAAACCGACGAGGAAGATCGTGAGCAGCGCCGGGAGGCCTCGGAACACCTCGATGTACACGGTCGCGAACCAGCGGTAGGGCCCGATGCTCGAAAGCCGCATGAGTGCGAGCACGAGCCCGAGCGCCAGCCCGAACGTGAACGCGAGGGCCGTGTAGACGATCGTGTTGCGTGCCGCGATGAGCAGCACGTCGGGGAACATCGTCGACGCGATCTCCACGTCGAGGAAGTTGCGACGCAGCAGCTCCCAGTCGGCGACGAGGAGGAGTGCGGCGACCGCCAGACCTGCACTCGCATAGAGCAGCGAGCGCAGGAGGCGCTGGCGCTGACGGCGCGTCATCACGCTCCCCCTCTCGCTCCGGGCGCAGGACTCTAGAGCGCTCCGTCCGCGGACGCGCAGGAGGGGGCCCGAGGGCCCCCTCCTGTCGGCGTCATGTGACGGTTCAGCCCGCCGTGAAGTACTTCGCGAACAGCGCGTCGTAGGTGCCGTCCTCGCGGAGCGTCGCGAGCGCCGCGTTGACGTCGGCCACGAGCTCACTGCCCTGCGCGAAGGCGATGCCGTAGAACTCGCCCGTCGGGTAGGTCTCGACGACGGCGGTCTCGCCCTTCAGCGCCTCCTCGACGTTGACCGGGAGGTCCTGGAGGACCGCGTCGACCTGACCGGCGGCGAGCGCCGTCAGCAGGTCCCCGCCACCCTCGAACGCACGGATCTCGGCACCCGGGACGTTCTCGTTCGCGTAGGTCTCACCGGTCGTACCGGTCTGCACACCGACCGTCACGCCCTCGACCAGGTCCGCGATCGACATGATCATCGAGCCGTTGGGGACGAGCAGCGACTGGTCCGCCTCGTAGTACGGGTCGGA
>JAURQY010000014.1 GCA_030835875.1 Nitriliruptorales bacterium
CCTCGCGCGTGGGGCGATACGGGTCGGGCTCGCCGAGGTCCTCGGGAGGTCCCTCACCGACGTACCTTCGGAGGTGCTCCCCGCCCCCCTCACGACCCTCTCCGAGGCAGCCAGCCGATGAGCACCACCCAGCCCATCATCCCTCCCGGTGCACGCACCCTTTCGGTGCTCCCCCGCGAGCAGGTGAAGCGCGCCGGTGTCGTGCGCCCCACGATCGACACGTCCCTGCATGACGGACGGAAGCCACCGTGGCTGAAGGTGAAGCTGTCCACCGGGGAGAACTTCCGCGACGTGACGCGGCTCATGGAGGACCTGTCGCTCAACACGGTGTGCGCGCAGGCCGCCTGCCCCAACATCCACGAGTGCTGGGAGATGCGCGAGGCGACCTTCCTCATCGGTGGCGAGGACTGCACGCGCCGGTGCGGGTTCTGCCAGATCCAGACGGGTAAGCCCGCCGGCTACGACCGTGACGAGCCGCGCCGTGTCGCCGAGGCCGTCGAGCACCTGGGCCTGCGCTTCGCGGTGGTGACGATGGTCGCGCGCGACGACCTCGAGGACGGCGGCGCATGGCTCGTCGCCGAGACGATCCGCCAGATCCGTGCGCGCACCCCGAAGGTCGGCGTCGAGGTGCTCCCGAGCGACTTCGGCTATGGGCGCGACCCGGAGGCCGGAGCACGTGCGCTCGAGCAGGTCCTCGAGGCGCTGCCTGACGTGTTCGCGTTCAACCTGGAGACGACGCGCCGGCTGTTCCCGGTCGTGCGCCCGTCGTTCGACTACGACCGCGGCCTCGCGTTCCTCGCCCTCGCCCGTGAGCGCTTCCCCCGCACCACCGCGGTCAAGTCGAACCTGATCGCCGGGATGGGCGAGACCGACGACGAGCTGCGCGAGTGCATGCGCGACCTGCGAGCGGCGGGCGTCGACACGCTCACGATCGGGCAGTACCTGCAGCCGTCCGCGCAGCATCTCGCGCTCGACCGCTACGTGACACCGGAGGTGTTCGCTTCGCTGCGCACCTACGGCGAGACGGAGCTCGGCTTCGCCCATGTCGAGGCGGGACCGCTCGTGCGCTCGAGCTACCACGCGGGCCAGCAGGCGATCGACGCGCAGGCCTGGGCGCCATCCGCAGGTCAGCCCGGCGGCCCGAGCGCCTGAACGTTCAGCTCACCCCTGGCAGGGGCGGGTCGCCGGGGACCGTGCGGTGCCAGACGGTGCGCTGCGGGTAGGGGATCTCGATGCCGGCCGCGTCGAGCTCGCGCTTGACGACCTGACGGAACAGGCGGCCGAGCGCCCACTGCTCCCCCGGCACCGTCTTCGCGACCACGCGGATCGCGATGCTCGAGTCGCCGAGATCGTTCACCCCCCAGATCTCCATCGGCTCACCGAGGAGCCGCTCGCGCACGTCGTCGCGCTGCTGGAAGCGCTCGAGCACGCCGCGCAGCACCTCGATGGCCTCGTCGACGTCCGTCTCGTAGGCGACCCCGACGTCGAGGATCATCCGCGACCACTCCTGCGTGAGGTTGCCGACGCGCGTGATGGACCCGTTCGGGACGTGCCACACGGTCCCGTTCACGTCACGGATGCGCGTCGTGCGCAGGCTCACCTCCTCGACGACACCGGTCGCCTCCCCTGCGTCGATGACGTCACCGACGCCGTACTGGTCCTCGATGAGCATGAGCACACCGCTGAGGAAGTCCTTGACGATGTCCTGCGCACCGAAACCGATCGCGACACCGAGGACACCCGCGCCGGCGATGAGCGGGGCGAGGTCGATGCCGACGGTGCCGAGCGCGGTGAGGATCGCGAAGCCCCACACGACCACGCGCACGACGCTCTCCGCGAGCGTGCCGAGCGCCTCGGCGCGCTGCTCGCGGCGCTCCTGGTGGACACGGGCGACCTCGGCGGACTCCTCGTCGTGCTGCTCGTCACGGCGCAGCAGGCTGTTCGCGAGCCCTGCAGCGAGCGCGGCCGGCGGCTCCTTCGCCCGGTCGATCACCTGACGGAGGGCACGGCGGATGATGCGCAGCGCGATCGCGGCGACGAGGAGGATGCCGGCGACGACGAGCAGCGGCTCGACGACCGTGCCGACGAACCACAGGACGGCCTCGTTGTCGGTGAGCCCCTCGACCCACAGGGTCAGCGGGCGGGCGGTGGTCGCGAGCAGCATGGACGCTCCGGCGTCGAGAGAGGGGGACGGCGACGACCCTACCAACGTGCGCCCGGCGGGCGGCGTGTAACACGCGCGAAACATGCGGGATACTGCGGCGGCACAGGATCTCCGTAGCGTCCCCCGAGGTAGGAGACGTCCGGGAACGCGCCCGGACTCGGACGAGGCGTCGTCCCGAGTCCCAACCGTGGTCCGGCCGGGCCCGGCCCTCCCGGGCCGCGTCGAGGTTGGTGCCTCGTCCGCCTACCGTCACCGGCACGCCGGTGGAGCACCACCCCGGAAGACCGTCAGACCGAGGTGCGGAACACCGCACCGGACCAAGGAGCAGAATGTTGGGCAGCTCACCGAAGACCGCGGCGGACGTCCTCGCCCTGCTGAAGGACGGCGGGTACGAGTACGTCGACCTCCGCTTCATCGACCTCCCGGGCGTCACGCAGCACACGACGTTCCCGGTGACGAACATCGACGAGAGCACGTTCACGAACGGCATCTACTTCGACGGCTCGTCCGTCCGCGGGTTCCAGGGCATCCAGGAGTCGGACATGCTCCTGCTCCCCGACCCGTCGACCGCCGTCGAGGACCGCTTCCGTCAGCGCAAGACGCTCATGATGTACTGCTACGTCCACGACCCCATCACGGGTGAGGCGTACAGCCGCGACCCGCGCAACATCGCACGGAAGGCCGAGGCGTACCTCGCACGCACCGGCATCGCCGACACGTCGTTCATGGGTCCGGAGGCCGAGTTCTTCATCTTCGACTCGGTGCAGTTCGAGAACGGCGGCAACGGGTCGTTCTACGAGGTCGACTCGATCGAGGGCGCGTGGAACACGGGCCGCGACGAGGAGGGCGGGAACAAGGGCTACAAGCCGCGCACCAAGGGCGGCTACTTCCCCGTCCCGCCGATGGACCACTACACGGACCTGCGCTCCGACATGGTGAGCAACCTCGAGCTGTTCGGCATCACGACGCAGCTGCACCACCACGAGGTCGGCTCGGGCGGTCAGGGTGAGATCGGTATCCAGTTCGACACGCTCGCCGCGATCGCCGACAAGCTGATGACGTTCAAGTACGTCGTCAAGAACACGGC
>JAURQY010000141.1 GCA_030835875.1 Nitriliruptorales bacterium
CACCGGTCCTCGAGCTGCACCGCCTCTATCTCGCGCCGGAGGTCCGGGGCATCGGCCTCGCCTCGGCGCTCATCACCGCGATCGCCGAGGAGGCCAGGCTCGGCGGTGCCGGTGCGCTCGAGGCCTGGTCCGACACCCGGCTCGTCGACGCCCACACCCGCTATCTGCGACTCGGCTTCGCCCTGACCGGGGCGCAGCGGGACCTCCACGATCCGGCCGGCACGACCGAGCTCCACTTCTCGCTGCCGCTCTGACCCCGGCGGCTCCGGCCGTGACGACGTCCACCCGTCCGGACGTGTGTGCGGATCGATGGCGAGGCGTTAGGCTCCGCCCTCCGGCAGCCCGTCCGACGCTCGGTCGGCGACGGCGACCTCCACCGGCACCGTCCTCTGTCCCCGTCCCTGCCCCCTCCGCCTCGTGCGGTGAGCGAGGAGGCGACGCCATGCGAACCCCCTCCCGGACCACGACCGTCGCTGCGGCGACCTCGAGGCCCCGCGGTTGAGCGGCCCGACGGGGCCGGTCCCCGCCGTGTCACTGCGCCAGGTGACGAAGCGCTTTCCGGAGACACGCCTCGACGATGAGGTCGTGGCGGTCGACGCGCTCGACCTCGACATCGAGGACGGCGAGTTCTTCGCGCTCCTCGGTCCCTCCGGCTGCGGGAAGACGACGACGCTGCGGATGGTCGCCGGCTTCGAGTTCCCGACCTCGGGCAGCGTGCACATCCACGGCGAGGAGATGGGCCACCGCCCGCCGGACCGTCGCCCCGTCAACACGGTCTTCCAGTCCTACGCGCTCTTCCCGCACATGACTGTCGCCCGCAACGTCGCGTTCGGGCTCGAGATGCGTGACGTCGACCGCTCCGAGGCACGCCGCCGTGTCGACGAGGCCATCGCCCTCGTCCAGCTCCGGGGACGAGGGGGCGCGATGCCCGGCGATCTGTCGGGCGGACAGCAGCAGCGGGTCGCGCTCGCCCGCGCGATCGTGAACCGTCCGAAGGTGCTGCTGCTCGACGAGCCGCTCGGGGCTCTGGACCTCCGCCTGCGCGAGGCGATGCAGGTCGAGCTCAAGCAGCTGCAGTCGATGCTCGGCATCACGTTCCTCCACGTCACCCACGACCAGGAGGAGGCGCTCGCGATGGCCGACCGCATCGGCGTCATGGACGCGGGCCGGCTCGTCCAGGTGGGCACGCCGGCGGAGGTCTACGAGCGCCCGCGCACCCGCTTCGTCGCCGAGTTCCTGGGCGACGCGAACCTGCTGACCGCCGACGTGCTCGATCCCTCGCGCGTCCGCCTCCCCGACGGCACGACGGCGCGGATCGCGACCGACCGAGCCGCAGGGTCGGCCGTACACCTCTCGCTCCGCCCCGAGCAGCTTGACCTCGTCGGACCCGACGAGCCCGTCGAGCACCACCTCGACAGCCTCGAGGGGACGGTGGCCCGCATCGGCTACTTCGGATCGGCCATCGAGTACGACGTCGCGCTCGACGCCGGTGGTCCTGAGGTGCTCGTCACCGCGCGGCTCGGCAACTCGCGCGGTGTGGTCACGCGCGAGATCGGCGAACGTGTCCGGATGCGGTGGGCGCCCGAGAGCGCCACCGTGCTGGAGGACTGAGGGTGCGGGCGACGGCCCCCGGAGGGGCACCGGCAGCGCTCCGCTCGGACCTCCCGCGCGACGGCGAGAGCCCGGAGCGGGCCGCGGCGCGCCTCGCCGCCCGTCGAGGTGCGCTCATCGCGCTGCCACCGATCGCGACGATGACGCTCCTCTTCGTCATCCCACTGGCCATCGTGGCCGTCTACTCCTTCGCGACACGTGGCCGCACCGGGCGCACTGTGCTCGGCGACTGGAACATCGCGGCATATGCACGGCTCGGCGAGCCGCTCGTCCTCGAGGTCGTCGGCCGGTCGCTCGGCTACGCAGTGCTGACGACCGCGATCTGCCTCGTGATCGGCTACCCGTTCGCCTACTGGCTGACGACGCGGCCGATGCGTGTCCGTGCGGTGATGATCGTGCTCGTCATGCTGCCGTTCTGGTCGAACCTGCTCGTGCGGACCTACGCATGGCGGGTGCTGCTCGCGAGCGACGGCCCGATCCCGGCCGCGTTCGCCGCCCTCGGGCTCGGCGAGCTGCGGCTGCTGTTCACACCCTTCGCTGTCGTGCTCGGCCTCGTCTACGGCTACCTCCCGTTCATGGTCCTCCCGCTGTACGCCGCACTCGAGCGCCTCGACCTCCGGCTCGTCGAGGCGGCCCGCGACCTCGGCGCGTCCGGGTGGGAGGCGTTCCGCCATGTGACGTGGCCGCTCTCCCGCCCGGGTGTGGTCGCGGGATCCGTCCTCGTGATGGTGCCGACGTTCGGCGCGTACGTGACCCCGGAGCTGCTGGGCGGATCGCGGACGACGCTCGTCGGATCGTTCGTGGTCCGCCAGTTCCTCTCCGCACGCGACTGGCCGTTCGGCTCGGCACTGTCGATGGCGATCCTGCTCCTCATGCTCGTGGCGACCGTCGTCTACTTCCGGCTGCAGGAGGACCGCGCATGAGCGTGCTCACGACGGTCCGCAACGCTCGGCGCACGGTGCGACGCGAGCCGGAGGGTGTCCAGCCCCGCGGACGTGTGGCGCGACTGCTGTCCCTGCACGGCGGAGCGACGTTCCTGTTCCTCTACCTCCCGATCGTCGTGCTCGTCGTCCTCTCCTTCAACGACAGCCGCATCGTCGGGGTATGGGGAGGCGCGACGCTGCGGTGGTACCGCGAGCTCGCGGGTGAGCCGGCGATCTTCACCGCGCTGCGCAACTCGATCGTCGTCGCACTGGTGTCGACGGTCGTCGCGACCGCGCTCGGCACGGCAGCGGCGCTCTCGCTCGAGCGCTTCCGCTGGCGCGGGCGCCGTGCGTTCGACGGGCTGCTGTTCCTTCCCGTCATCATCCCGGACGTGACAATGGCAGTGATGCTGCTGCTCCTGTTCGTGCAGCTGTTCGACGTCGCTGGGGCACTGTTCGGTCTGCGGGCGGGCTTCGGGCTCGGGACGATCACGCTGAGCCACATCGCGTTCAACGTCGCCTTCGTCGCGGTCGTCGTCCGCGCCCGCCTCGCCCGCCTGGACCCGCGTCTCGAGGAGGCGGCCGCAGACCTCTACGCAGGACCGTGGCGGGCGTTCCGACACGTGACGCTCCCGCTCATCGCACCCGGCGTCGCGGGCGGAGCACTGCTCGCCCTCACGCTGTCGCTCGACGACGTCGTCATCACCAGCTTCGTATCGGGGCCCGGGTCGACGACCCTCCCCGTCTACGTCTTCGGCCTGATCCGCAGAGGCGTGACCCCGCTCATCAACGCGGTGTCCGTCCTCATGCTGGCCGGGTCGATGCTCCTCGTCGTCATCTCGCTGACCCTGCAGGGTCGGCGCGGTGGCGGCGCCCTCCGTGCGGCCGTCCCCGGCCGGACCTGACCCGAGGAACCACCATGCGCACCACTCCGAAGCACCGCGGCCGCACGGTCGCCGTCCTCGCCGTCACGGCCCTGATCGCCGCCGCCTGTGCGGGCGGTGACGACGCCGGCGGCGCTGCCACCTGCGAGCCCGGCCAGGTCGACGGCGACCTGCTGCTCTACAACTGGACCGACTACGTCGACCCCGAGCTCGTCCCCGCCTTCGAGGCCGAGTACGGCATCGAGGTCGTCGAGGACTTCTACACCTCCAACGAGGAGCTCCTCGCGCGCGTGAGCGCCGGTGGCGCGGGCTACGACGTCGTCGTGCCGTCCGACTACGCCGTCCGCATCATGGTCGAGGAGGGTTCGCTGCTCGAGCTCCAGCAGGACGCGATCCCGAACCTCGCGAACCTGCGCGACGACTTCACCGACCCTGCGTACGACCCGGGCAACGCGCACTCGGTCCCCTTCCTGTGGGGGACGACGGGCCTCGGTGTGAACGTCGGACTGCTCGGCGACGTCGAGCCGTCGTGGGCGCTCGTGTTCGACCCGGAGGTCGCGGGCACGCTCCCCGGCCGGGTGTCGCTGCTCGACGACCCGCGCGAGGTGCTCGGAGCGGCGCTGCACTACCTCGGACTCGACCCGAACACGACGGACGAGTCGGAGCTGCAGCAGGCCGCGGACCTCGTCGCGCAGGCGCGCGAGTGGACGGCTGCCTACGACTCCGGCACGTACCAGGACAACCTCGTCAGCGGAGAGGTCGTCGTCGCCCACGGCTACAGCGGGAACTTCCTCGAGGCGTTCGACGGCCTCGAGGGCTTCGCCTACCTCGTGCCCGAGGAGGGCGCGACGGTGTGGACCGACGCGATGGCGATCCTCGCCGACGCGCCGCATCCGTGCACGGCGCACACCTTCATCGACTTCGTGCTGCGCGCGGAGCGTGGGGCTGCCCTGACGGAGTACATCTACTACCCGTCGCCGAACGCTGCGGCTGAGGCGCTCATCGACACGGAGATCCTCGAGGACCCGGCGGTCTACCCGTCGGCAGCGACGCAGGCGCGCCTGCGCTTCCTCCAGGACACCGGCGACTTCGAGACGCGCTACACGGACCTGTTCCTGCAGGCGACGAGCTGAACCGCACCGTCCTCGCGGCGCGGCCTCGGACTCAGAGGCCCGCCGCGAGGACGGCCGCGTCCGCGAGCGCGTCGACGCGCGCGGCGAGCCTCTCCTCCAGCGCCCTGATGGCCGCCGCGTCCGCGTCGGCGCTGAGGTCCGCGCGGATGTCGACGTAGACCTTCGCCTTCGGCTCCGTGCCGGAGGGCCGCACCATGACGCGGCCCTCGTCGAGGGTGAACGCGACGAGGTCGTGGGCTCCGAGCCACGGCGGACGTGCTTCGACACCGCTGCGGTAGTCGATGACCTCCCGCACGGGCGCGCCGGCGAGCTCCGTCGGCGGTGACGCGCCGAGTCGGTCCATCGCCGCGGCGATCCGACGCTGACCCTCGAGTCCCTTGTGGACGACGGAGCGCTGCGCGCTCACCCACAGACCGTGGCGCCGGTGCAGGTCGGCGAGCAGGTCGAGGACGCTGCGGCCCTCCGCCCTGAGTCCCCGTGCGAGGTCGGCGAACGCGACCGCGGCGGCGATCCCGTCCTTGTCGGCGACGACGTCCCCGACCGCCGATCCGAGCGCCTCCTCGAAGCCGTAGACGAGCCGGAACCCGTCCTGCTCGAGCGCTCGGGCAGCTGCGCAGATCCACTTGAACCCGGTGAGCGTGACCTCGCTCCGCGCGTCGTACGCCGCGGCCACGGCGGCGACCATCGGGGTCGACACGATGCTCGACACGATCAGCGGCCGCTCCCCCGCCGCTCGCACGTCGTCCGCGCGGCCGGCGAGGCAATGCTCGGCCAGCAGCACGCCGATGCGGTTCCCACTCAGCGGGACGAAGCCACCGTCACCGTCGGGGACGGCGACGGCGAGCCGGTCCGCGTCAGGATCGTTCGCGAGCACGAGGTCGGCGTCGACCTCACGGGCGAGCGCGAGGACCGCGTCGAGCGCGCCGGGCTCCTCAGGGTTCGGGAATGCGACGGTCGGGAACGAACCGTCGGGCTCCGCCTGGCTCGGTGCGACGTGGACGTCGTCGTGGCCGGCGTCGGCGAGCGCGCGCAGCAGCACGTCACGACCCACGCCGTGGAGCGGCGTGTAGGCGATGCGCAGCGGCGTCGTCGCGGCGTCGCGGTGCGGCCGCGGACGGGCCGTGGGGATGGCGGCGAGGTAGCGGTCGACCATCGCGTCGCCGAGCTCGCGCACCATCGGATGGGCCGTGAGCTCCTCGTCGACGATGCGCGGGACGTCGATCGCTGCCGCGGCCGCGTCGATCGCGGTCGCGATCGCGACGTCGGTCGGCGGGACGATCTGCGCCGCCCCCTCGACGTACACCTTGTAGCCGTTGTCCTGTGGGGGGTTGTGGCTCGCGGTCACGACGACGCAGGCCGCCGCGTCGAGGTCCTTCTGCGCGAACGCGCCGATCGGGGTCGGCTGGTGCGTCGGGAAGCGGTGGACGACGACGCCCGCTGCGGCGACGACGGCCGCGACGTCGCGGGCGAAGCGTTCGGAGTCGTGGCGGGCGTCGAACGCGACGACGACGCCGCGCGCCGCAGCGGTCGGATCCGTCGCGAGGAGATGGTCGACGAGCCCGCGCGTCGCGCGGATGACGACCGCTCGGTTCATCCGGTTCGGTCCCGGACCGACGCGCCCGCGCAGCCCCGCCGTCCCGAACGTGAGCCCGGTGCTCACCAGCTCCGCGAGCGTCGCGACGTCCGCGGTGTCGGCGAGCGCCTCGAGTTCGGCACGCATGGCCGGATCCGGATCACCGGCGGCCCACTCGCGAGCCCGCTGGCGCAGCGTCTCGAGGTCCACGTCGTCCTCCATGGGTCCGTCTGACCTGCCACGATCCGTCCCCGGCGACGCTAGCGCCCGGGCTCGCGGGATCCTCCGTGCGAGTGTGCGCAGCTGGACGCTCTCCATCACCCCGTGACCGAGGTCGAAGCCGAGGAGCGCGCCACGGGCGAGCCGGTCCGCGAATCCCCCTCGGGCCGGGACGGACAGCTCGGTCACGATGGTCAGCCGGGTGCGGTCGATGGGGACCGGCTCGAGCAGGAAGCGCCACGTCCACCGCAGCGACCCCGGCGGCAGCGTCAGCGTCAGCTCGCGCGGCGGGTCCAGCACTACCACCTCCAGCCAACGCGTCCTGGTCAGCGGCATCCTGCCGCCGACGGTCAGGTCCTGCAGCGTCGGCTCTACGCGGCGAGCCGACCAGCCGGTCGCGAAACGTCCGACGCCGAACGCCTTCTCGAGCACGTCGACCGCGTACCAGCCGCCGCGGTCGAAGCCCATCTGGACGAGCCACGGCCATACGTCGCAGGGCGACGCGTCGATGAGGCGCGACCGCTCGCGTCGGTACGACACCCGGCCGTCCTCGACGACGACCGTCGCCATGGGTCCTCCGTGTCGGTTCCGACGACCGTAGCCTCGTCCGCATGGACGACGATCACGTGGACCGACCCGGGCAGGACGTGCCGCGCGCGCTCCCGCTCCCGCCACCTCCGGAGGCGGGTGTCGACGGCGCCGTCGCATGGGTACGGGAGCATCTCGGCGACCTCGCGACGCTCGGCGCGACCGAGTGGACGGCGAGCGGACGCTTCCGCGGCGGGCAGGAGGCCGCCGAAGCGGCCGTGGCCCGCCTCGACCTCACCGGCTACGCGGACCGGCGCAACGAGGTGCTGCCGGAGTCGTCCCGCGGAGCGACGGCCCTGTCCCCCTACGTGCGCCACGGTCTGCTCACCCTCCCCCAGCTGTGGCGCGTCGCCGCGGACGCACCGCACCGTGACCGCGACCGCTTCCGTGACGAGCTGCTGTGGCAGGAGTACGCCCGCCATGTCTACGCACGGCTCGGGGCGCGCACGAGGAGCGGGCTCCGGCACGAGCCGACGGTCGCGTCGACGGCGACCGACGACGACCCGTGGTCGCGCGGCCGGACGGCGGGCATGGCCTGCCTCGACACGGTGCTCGACGAGCTCGACCGCGACGGGTGGCTCGTCAACCAGACGCGGATGTGGGTCGCATCGCACTGGACGGTGCGCGGCGGCGCGGACTGGCGCGAGGGCGAGGACCGCCTCTACCGCGCGCTCCTCGACGGGTCGCGCGCGGCGAACCGGCTGGGCTGGCAGTGGACGGTCGGCGCGGGGACCGGCCGGCCCTACGGGTTCTCGCGGCAGCAGGTCGAGCGCCGCGCGCCAGGACTCTGCGCCGGGTGCCCGCTCGCCTCACGCTGTCCGATCGAGGGGTGGCCGGACGACCCCGTGCTGCTGCCCGTCGCACCCGAGCCGTTGCTCCGTGACGACCCGGACCCTGCGTCGACTGCGGGACCGACGGCCGTGGAGCGCACACCCGATGCCGGAGCGCCGACGGCCGTGTGGCTCACCGCCGAGTCGCTCGGTGACGACGACCCGGCCCTGCGCGCGAACCCGGCGCTCCCCGCCGTGTTCGTGTTCGACACGCCG
>JAURQY010000142.1 GCA_030835875.1 Nitriliruptorales bacterium
CCGCACCCCGATGCGCCCGACGGCGAGGAGGGTGACGGGGTCGTCGTGCGCCTCGTCGGCGAGCGGCCGATGCTCGACGGCATCGATGAGCCGCGCGACCATGTGGCGCTGCTCGAGGGCGCGGACGCGCTCGACCTCGTGCGGGGAGCGAAGGTGTCCGGCTCGCGCTTCGCGTACCTGAAGGGGGAGGGGGCGCTCCTCGAGCTCGCGCTCGTGCGCTACGCGGTCGACGTCGCGATTGCGAACGGCCACGTCCCTGTCGTCCCGCCCGTGCTCGTGCGCGAGCCGGCCATGTACGGCACCGGGTTCCTGCCGACCGACGAGCAGCAGCTGTTCGCGACGCGTGACGACGACCTCTACCTCGTCGGTACGTCGGAGGTCCCGCTCGCCGGTATGCACATGGACGAGGTGCTCGACCCGTCCGAGCTGCCGCTGCGCTACGCAGGCATCTCGCCGTGCTTCCGCCGCGAGGCCGGCGCGCACGGCAAGGACACGCGCGGCATCTTCCGCGTGCACCAGTTCGAGAAGGTCGAGCTGTTCAGTCTCGTCGCGCCCGGGGAGGGCGACGCCGAGCACGAGCGCATCCTCTCCACGCAGCTCGCGATCCTCGCGGGGCTCGACCTGCACGCGCAGGTCGTCGACATCCCGGTCGGCGACCTCGGTGCCTCGGCCGCGCGCAAGTTCGACGTCGAGGCCTGGATCCCGTCGCAGGGCGCGTTCCGCGAGGTCACCTCGTGCTCGAACACGACCGACTACCAGGCGCGCCGGCTGCGCATCCGCATGCGCGTCGACGGCGGCGACAACATGCTCGTCCACACGCTCAACGGCACGGCGCTCGCCGTGCAGCGCACGATCATCGCGCTCGTCGAGCAGCACCAGCGTGCGGACGGCAGCATCGCGGTGCCTGCGGCGCTCGTGCCCTACCTCGGCCGCGAGGTCCTGCTCGCCCGCTGAGGCGGCGACTCGTCGCCGCAGTCAGGCCTGGCGTAGCCTCAGCGGCCTCGGAGGGTTGGCAGAGCGGACGATTGCACCGGTCTTGAAAACCGGCGTGCCCTCACGGGCACCGGGGGTTCGAATCCCTCACCCTCCGCTGGTCGCCGCGACCGTGCGGTACTCCTCGGGCAGGCGGCCGGTCGTCGCGGCCTCCGCGACGATGTCGTAGGTCTCGTCCTCGAGGAACACGACCGACGCGGCACCGACGGAGCCGATGCGAGACGGCGCGAGGATCCGCTCGACGTTCGTCGGGTCGAGACGCATCGCGTCGATGCCGAGGCGCGTGAGCTGCGGCAGGGTCAGGTCGGTCACCGAGTGCCGGCGCAGGATGCGCAGCGCGTCCATCATGCGGGCGATCGAGCCCTCCGCCTGCATCTCTGCGTGCGCGACGGCGAGCAGCTCCGCCTGGCTCTGCGAACGGGTGAAGTCGCCGCCGTCACGCAGCTTGCGGTTGCGGGCCTTCGTGAGCGCCTCGAAGCCGGACAGCTGCTGCTCACCGGTCTGCTCGATCGGGAAGCCACCGCAGCCGGAGCTGCAGGTGAAGTCCACGTCGACGGTGAGGCCGCGCGTGCAGCCGCGAGAGAGCTCCGGGTCGCCGATGTCGCAGCCGACGAACTCGTTGACGGCGTCGGCGAAGCCCCACATCGACGTGACGAAGTAGGCGTCGACGTCGATGCCGAACGTGTCCTCGACGGTGGTGACGCAGTTCTCCGGGCCGCGGGTCATGCAGGCGTTGATCTTCGTCTCCCCGAGGCCGGTGACCGGGACCCACGAGTCTCGCGGGAAGGACACGAACGTCGCGTGATCGCGCTCGGCGGAGACGAACAGGAGATGGAAGGCGTCCGCGCGTCCGGTGACCGTGTCGTCATCGCGTGGCGGGCCGGCGTCGCTGCCGAGCAGCAGGATCGCGAGCGGCTCGTCGCTCGACGGTCCGACGGCGGTGATGCGCTCCATCGCCATCAGGCCGACGAGCGGCAGGACGACGAGCGCGCCGACGACGAGCATGACGAGGGTGCGGCGGGTGCGGTCACTCACGGGGCGACCTCCAGGGCGAGGAACTCGACGCCGCCGGCGTCGTCGATCGAGAACACGAAGGAGTCGAGGCGTCGGCTGACCTCCGTGTCCGGAGCGGTGGTGTCGACGAGCACGGACTCGACGCGCGCGAGCGCCCAGCCGGGCTCCCCGAGGTACGCGACCTCGATGAGGTACGTGGCGTTCGCGACCTGCGTCGCGAGCACGCCGCCCTCTGCGGGACCGTCCGCGCCGATCGCGGCGGCGAACGCGGTCGCGTCGACCTCGCTCGCGGCGACCGTCGTCGTCAGGCCTCGGTTGCGCTCCGAGAGGACGGTGTCGAGCCAGGCGCGGATCGACTCCGCGGCGGCCTGGATCGCGGCCTCGTCAGCCTCGATCGGGAGGTCGCCGTCAGCGCCCTCCGCGAAGACGAGCGTCCCTGAGGTCGAGACGTCGTGGAAGACGAGCCCTGCGCGGCCGGTCACGTCGATCGGCTGACCCGGCTCGGCGACCGGCGCGTCGGACACCTCCTCCTCCTCACCACCGCCGCAGCCGGTGAGGACGACCGCCGCAGCGAGCAGGGCGGCCGCGGCACGGCGGCCGCGGGTGGGCAGGGGTGAGGGGTGGCCCGACGGGCGTGAGGATCGCATACCCGTACCGTAACCCAGCAGCCGGGACGTGCATCGGTGGACGGGTGGACCGAAGGGACGGGCAGGGTGGGGCGGCGCGGGTCTCGCATCAGTGCGGCGCGCGGTGGAGGCGGCCGAGTCGTGCGGCCTGTCGACGATGTGCGTGTCTGCGCGGGCTGCGGACGGGCGTTCGACTGGCGACCCGCTCTCGCCGCCGCCTGGGACGAGGTCCGCTGGTGCTCCGACGCGTGCCGGCGCCGGGGCGTCCGGCCGGTGGACCGAGCGCTCGAGGCCGCCATCGACACGCTCCTCGCCGGGCGCGCCGGTGACGCGACCATCTGCCCGTCGGAGGCCGCGCGACACGTCGATCCCGACGGCTGGCGGGAGCTCATGGAGCCGGCACGCCGAGCGGCGCGGCGGATGGTCGCTGCCGGGACGCTGGAGATCCTCCAGAGCGGCCGCGTCGTCGACCCGTCGCACGCGAAGGGCCCCATCCGGCTGCGCAGGCCCCGCTCTGTAGGCTGACCTCACCACGCTCATGACTGCGCAGGATCGACCGACGAGGAGCGTCGCATGGCACGCATCGCGATCGACGTGCTCCTGAAGAGGGAGCTCCTCGACCCGCAGGGTCGCGCCACCGAGCGTGCGCTGCCCGACCTCGGCTTCGCCGGCGTGAGCGACGTGCGCATCGGGAAGCACCTCGAGCTCGACGTCGACGCGGACGGCGAGGAGCTCGCTGCCCGCGTCGAGGCGATGTGCGCCGGGTTCCTCACGAACCCGGTGGTGGAGACCTACCGCTGGCGGGTCATCGCGGAGCATGAGCGCGCCGATGCGCCCGTGACCACGACCGTCGACGCCTGACGACCCGGTGGTGACGCGCGACGACCGTCCGCCGCTCCCGCCCCTGCGCGACGACGGACTCCCCACTCTCGCGACCGGCGAGCCGGTGCTCGCCCGCTGGTTCGTCCTCACGATGCTGCTGCTCGTGCCGGTCGCGATCGCGGTCAGCGTCGTCGCCTGGCGCGCGGCCGACCGCGAGCCGCCCCCGCCGATCGACCGTCGCGTCGTCGGCACGGCGACCGTCACCCACGACCGTGGTGATGCGGTGTTCCCCGTTTCGACGACCGCAGTGCCCGGACCGTCCTGCGCGGAGCGCGTGCGGCTCACGGGCGACGCGTCCGCGATCTCGGCCGGCCGGCGGGCGCTCAGCGCGACCTGCCAGCTGCTCACCTCCGGTGACCTGCCGCTCGCCGAGGCCGGGCTCGCCGCATGGCTCGCTGCGGACCCGAGCGTGCGGGTCGGCACGTTCGAGGCGTCCGGCGTCGACGCGTCCGCTCGGCTCGAGGACGACGGCATCGTCCTCGAGCTGAACGCCCGCTACCTGTTCGAGGACGCGACGCGCGCCGCACCGGTCGTCGTCGCCGAGCTCGCGCTCATCGGGCAGCCCGACTGGCCGGGCGCGGTGATCAGCGCGCAGGCGGAGGCATCGGCGCTCGCCGAGCAGCTGCGCGCGTGCGGACGGCTGAGCCTCCCGGACGGGGTGCCGCGTCCGTGCCGCGATGCGGAGGCGCTGCTCGCGAGCGGTGACCTCATCGCCGACCTCGTCGCCGTCGGGTTCCGCGACGCCGCGCGCGGCTAGCGTCACGAACGCCCAGGTCCGGAGGAGCGCACGTTGGCAGCACGGGTCGGCGTCGTCACGTTCCCGGGTTCGCTCGACGACCGGGACGCGGCCGCGGCCGTGCACATCGTCGGTAGCGAGGCCGTCGCGCTCTGGCACGAGGACACGTCGGTCGGTGACGTCGACGCGATCATCCTCCCGGGTGGCTTCTCCTACGGCGACTACCTGCGCTGCGGCGCGGTCGCGCACCTCGCGCCCGTGATGCGCGCCGTCGCGCGCTTCGCGGCTGACGGCGGGCC
>JAURQY010000143.1 GCA_030835875.1 Nitriliruptorales bacterium
CGCACCGAGGTCCTGGTAGCGCGGCTCGGACCACTTCTTCGACGCCGGCAGGTTGACCCACAGCTGGAAGCCGTGGAACAGGCCGCCCTTCATGACGACCTCCTCCGGCGGCGCCTCGATGTGGAGGAGTCCGGAGCCGGCGGTCATCCACTGCGTGTCGCCGTCACTGATGAGACCGCCGCCACCGTGCGTGTCGGCGTGGCGGAGCGTCCCGTCGAGCATGTACGTGACGGTCTCGAAGCCGCGGTGCGGGTGCCACGGCGTGCCCTTCGGCTCACCGGGTGCGTACTCCACCTCGCCCATCTGGTCGAGATGGATGAACGGGTCGAGGTCGGCGAGGTCGACGCCCTGGAACGCGCGGCGAACGGGAAAGCCCTCGCCCTCGAACCCACGCGGCGCGGTCGTGATCGACCGGACGGCGCGCGGCCGGGAGAACGCGGCCTCCGGGCGCGGTACGCGCGGCAGGGTCAGCAGGTCATCGACGGTGACGGCGGGCATCCGGCGCTCCACTCACAGGGAGGCACCAGCGTACCCGCGGTATTTGCAGGCGCAACTACCGCTCGGTCAGACGCCCGCGGGCACCCTGTCCTCGCCCGGTACGTCGCCCGGCAGGCAGAAGTCGTCGATCAGCACGACCTCGTGGCCACTGCGGACCAGGAACGACGCGGCGATCGTCGCCCGCGCCCCCGTCGCGCAGTAGACCCAGACGGGCCGCCCGCGCGGGACCTCGCCGATGCGCTCGGGCAGGTCGTGGAACGGGATGTGCAGCGCGTCGCGGTGGTGACCCGTCTCGTACTCCCACGTGTCACGCACGTCGAGGATCGTCCGCTCGTCCGACCCGACGAGCGTGAGCCCGTCGAAATTGACGATGCGGATCGTGCGCTCGAGCTCGTGGCCCGCGAACGCACCGGGCTCGGCGACCATGCGGCCCTGCAGCCGGTCGTACCCGATGCGCGCGAGCATCCGCTGCGCCTCATCGAGCACCGTCGCGTCGTCGCCGACGAGGATGAGGTGCTCCTCGAACGGGACCATCCAGCCGAGGTAGTTCGGCAGGTCGTTGCGCAGCTCCGCGTTGATCGCACCGGCGAGGAACGAGGCGTTGAAGTCGCGCCGGTTGCGCAGGTCGATCACCCACGCGCCCTTCGCGAGCAGCGACGCCACCGCGTCGAGGTCGAAGGTCTGCGGAGGCGTCGCGTCGAACGCGTCGGGCCCGAGCACGTTCGCCGGCGCCATGTGCCGGTAGTAGGTCGGGTAGGGGGTCAGCCCGTCGATGAGCTCCTTGAGGAACTCCTCCTCGGTCTTCACGAGCGCCGGGTTGTCGCCCTTCTCCGCACCGACGGTGGACGACTGCTTGGTCGCCTGCGTCGCCGAGCAGTGGCTCCCGAACCCGTGCGTCGGGTGGACCGTCGCACGGTCGTCGACCTCCGCAGCGATGCGGCGGACGGAGTGGAACTGCTTCTGCGCGAGTTCCATCGTCATGTGCGGCCCGATGAGGTCGGGGCGCCCCACCGTCCCGAACAGCATCGAGCCGCCGGTGAACACCCCGACCTCGTTCCCCTCCGCATCGAGCAGCACGTAGGAGAGGTGGGTCGGGGTGTGGCCGGGGGTGAGCAGCGCGCGGACCCGCATGAGTCCGCTCTCGAGCACGTCGCCGTCCTTCAGCCCGACGCGGTCGAAGCGGACCTCGTCATCGGCGTTCAGGCAGTACGTGGCGTCGAGCATCGTGGCGAGCGCGTGTCCGCCCGTCACGTAGTCGTTGTGCACATGCGTCTCGACGACGTGCGTCACCTCGAGGCTGTTCGCGTGCAGGACGTCGAGCACGCGGTCGATGTCGCGCTGCGGGTCGACGACGACGGCCTTCGATCCGTCGTGCGCGACGTAGCTGCGGTCGCCGAGCGACGGCGTCTCGATGGTGACGATCTCGATGCTGCTCATGGACTTCCCCCCTCGGCCGTGCCCCGCGCTCAGGCCTTCTCGATCAGGAACGTGAAGCGGTCCCCGCCGTCGTTCTTCTCGACGAGCCGGTTGCCGGTGGACTCGGCCCAGGCCGGGATGTCCTGCAGCGAGCCGCGGTCGGTCGAGATGACCTCGAGGACCTCGCCGGATGCGAGCTGGTCGATGGCCTGGCGGGTTCGGACGACGGGCATCGGGCAGGCGAGGCCGCTGGCGTCGAGGGTCTGGGCTACGTCGGGCATGGTTGCTCTCCTGTGTTCCGGGGATCGTCGGTCAGATGAACAGGTTGATCTTCGAGCGCTGCATGTTCGACATCGCGGCGGCCGCGCCGAGCGGTTCCTCGATGCCGTCGATCAGGTCCTCGCGCTTCAGCCCCATGAGGTCCATCGTCATCTGGCAGGGGGCGAGCTTGACGCCGAGCTCACGTGCGGTGGCGATGAGCTCATCGGGCGGCGCGACCTTGTGGCGCTTCGCGATGCTCTTCATCATCTTCGGGCCGGCGCCGCCGAAGTTGAGGTGGCTCAGCCGCTCGTTGTTGACGGTGCCGAGCATCTTCGTCATCCAGTTGTCGCCCGTGACCTTCACCTCGGGACGCTTGAGCGTGAAGAGTCCCCAGAAGGTGCAGAACATCGTGACCTCCATGCCGTACGCGGCACCGGTGGTCGCGAGGATGTACTGCGGCCAGACCTTGTCGAGCTCACCCGACCAGGCCACGATCGTCATGCGCTCTACGCCATCGTCCTGCATCTCTCGGACCCCCTCGCCCGCTCGGGCATCGGCTGCGCGGCACCGAGGAGGAACGGGTGCACGAGGCTCCCGACCCCCTCCCCGGACTCTCGCGACCGGGGCCCCGGACTCCCGACCGAGGCGGCTGCGGGCTTGGTGTTCGCGCAAGCCCGCAAGCAGTGACGCTATCGTGGTCCCTGCGACCTGCGCTGTCAAGGTCGCGCGCCGATGCCGGGGGGCTCGGCGGAGGCTCGGGAGGCTGGGAGTCACGGCATGGTCGTCGCAGAGGACGTCGCGGAGGTCCCGCAGCCCGCTGTCGGAATTGACGACGCGCTGCGCGCGGAGCTCGTGCAGCTCACCGCGACGCTCTGCCACGCGCTCAACGACCCGAAGCGCCTCCTCATCCTGCATGCGCTCGCGGAGGGGCCGGCCTCGGTCGGCGCGCTCGCCGGCGCGGTCGACGCCACCGTCGCGAACGTCTCGCAGCACCTCGCCGTGCTCCGCGAGCGCGGGCTCGTCGACTCGGAGCGCGACGGGCTCAACGTCATCTACTCGCTGCGCTACCCGCAGCTGATCGACGCGATCGGCGACCTGCGCGGGATCCTCCGCGAGGAGCTGCGCCGGAGGAGCGCACACCTGACCTGATCGCGTGCTTGCGCGAGCGCTTGACCATGGCCGATCGCTGGACCACCATGCACCGGGGGAACCCCGGAGCACCGGGAAGCACCAGGGAGAACGAGGGAGTCGACGTGACCGACCTGCGCACACCGCTGCCGTTCGCTGGCGCCTCGACCACGGCGGACGCCGGGGTCAAGTGGGCGAAGATCATCGACCAGGAGCGCTGCATCGGCTGCCACGCCTGCACGACGGCGTGCAAGGCGGAGAACGAGGTGCCCGTCGGCGTCTCGCGCACCTACGTGAAGTCCGTCGACGTCGGCCTCTTCCCCGAGGTGCGCCGCAACTTCCAGGTCACCCGCTGCAACCAGTGCGTCGACGCGCCGTGCGTGACCGCCTGCCCGACGAGCGCGATGTTCAAGCGCGAGGACGGCATCGTCGACTTCGACAAGGAGTCGTGCATCGGGTGCAAGGCCTGCATCGCCGCCTGCCCCTACGACGCGATCTTCATCAACCCCGAGGACCACTCGGCGGAGAAGTGCAACTTCTGCGCGCACCGCATCGACATGGGGATGGAGCCCGCCTGCGTCGTCGTCTGCCCGGTCGAGGCCATCTTCGTCGGTGACCTGAACGACCCGACCTCCAAGGTCTCGCACATGGTCAACCGCGAGCCTGTCGCGGTGCGTCGTCCTGAGAAGGACACGAAGCCGAAGCTCTTCTATCGCGGTGCGCACGCGACAACGCTCGACCCGCTCGCGGCCGAGCGCCCGACGGGCGACATCTTCGCGTGGGCGCAGCAGGCGCAGGAGGACGCGCACACGATCAACTCCGGTGCGGAGCCGGGTACGACGAGCTCGTCCGCCGCGGCGATCATCGCCTACGACGTCGGGCACAACGTTCCCTGGGACTGGCGCGTCGGCCTCTACACGTGGACGAAGAGCATCTCCGCCGGCGTCTACCCGGTGGTCGCCGCGCTCGTCATCCTCGGGACGCTCGACGCGGGGTCGCTGCTCTGGACGGTGATCACGCCGGTCATCGCCGGTGCGTTCCTGGCCATCACCGGGGTCGTGCTCATCTGGGACCTCGAGCACCCCGAGCGCTTCTACTACCTGCTCACGCGGCCGCAGTGGAAGAGCTGGCTCGTGCGCGGCGCGGTGATCCTCGGCGTCTACGCGGCTGTGCTCGCGCTCCACTTCGTCGCGGGGCTGCTCGCTCAGGCCGACGCCGGCGCGCCACTGCGCTGGCTCGCGCTGCTCGGCGTCCCTGCGGCCGTCATGACGGGCGTCTACACGGCGTTCCTCTTCGCGCAGGCGAAGGCGCGCGACCTGTGGCAGAACCCGCTGCTCCCGCCGCACCTCGCGGTTCAGTCGATCCTCGCGGGGTCCGCGACGCTCGTCCCGGTCGGGCTCGTCATGGGGCTCGGTGATGCGGTGCTCGACGCG
>JAURQY010000144.1 GCA_030835875.1 Nitriliruptorales bacterium
CGGGACCGGCTCGCGATCGCCGACACGCACCGCGGCGAGCTCGGCCCGAGTCAGGTCCGCGATCGCGCGGGGGTCGCCGGCGACACGTTCGAGCGTCGGATCATGTGACACGACGAGCACCCCGTCGCGCGTCATGTGCAGGTCCGTCTCGAGGTGCCGGTAGCCGAGCGCGACGGCCTGCGCGAACGCGGCGAGCGTGTTCTCGACCGCGCCACCACCGCCACGGTGCGCGATCGCACGCACCGTGGCAGGCCGCTCGAGCTCGAGGAACGGATGCTTCACGCGGACCCCTCCGACGGTCCGGAGGCTACGGGACCCCCGTCGATAGGCTCCCGTCGAACCGTCCGGGCCCACCTCTGGACCCGCCGCGCCACCGATCCCGACGAGGTGCCATGGACTCCCCGGCCGCATTCGGGATCGGTCTCGCCACGCGGGACGCACGCTCCGGACGGCTGCTCGACGCCTGGTTCCCCATCCTCGGGCTCGACGGCGCGCGTGCCGCAGCCGTGGACGCGCTCGTCCCGGGCAGCGGGACCCGCAGCGTCGAGCTCGACGTCGTCGCCGGCGGCGACGCGGACCTCGCGCGCGTGATGGCGGCGAGCGGCAGCCCCACCGAGCTCGGCGGTGTGCGCGTCGCGGTCGCCGTCGTCGTCGCCGACCTCACCGCCGCACCGGAGCACCCCCTCGAGGCGTCGCTGCGGCTCCACCTCCTGTCCCATCGGCTCGTCGCTCCGCACGGACTCTCCGTCGACGGCGTCTTCGGGCTCCTTCCCAACGTGGCATGGACCGACCGCGGACCGCTCGAGGTCGACGCGGTCGACGAGGCGCGCCTGGACCTCGCCGGCCGAAGGCTCGGACTGCAGGTCCGTGCGGTCGACCGCTTCCCGCGCATGACCGACTACGTCATTCCGTCCGGTGTCCGCATCGGGGACGCGGACAGGGTGCGGCTCGGCGCACACCTCGCGTCGGGCACGACGGTGATGCACGCGGGCTTCGTCAACTTCAACGCCGGGACGCTCGGTGCATCGATGGTGGAGGGCCGGATCTCCGCCGGCGTCGTCGTCGGCGACGGGAGCGACCTCGGCGGCGGCGCGTCGATCATGGGGACGCTCTCCGGTGGCGGGACGGAGGTGATCCGCATCGGTGAGCGCTGTCTCGTCGGTGCGAACGCCGGCGTCGGGATCTCGCTCGGCGACGACTGCGTGATCGAGGCCGGGCTGTACGTCACCGCCGGTACCAAGGTCGCGCTGCCCGACGGCGTGGTCGTGCGGGCGCGCGCGCTGTCCGGACGCAGCGGGCTGCTGCTCCGGCGTGACTCGCAGTCCGGTGCGGTCGCCGCACTCCCCCGCGACGGGCACCGCGGCGACTGGGGCGGGCTCAACGCCGCGCTCCACGCGAACGACTGAGGTGCGGGCGATGGACGACGGGGCGCTCCGCACGGACCTCGTCGAGCGGCTCATCGTGCACTGCGCGCAGCCGTCCGTCACCGGAGCTGAGGGACCGCTGGCCGACTCGGTGGAGGCATGGGGGCGCGCGCTCGGTGAGGACGTGACGCGCGTCGGCGACTCACTCGTGATCGGCGCGCCCGACGCCACACGTCCCACCGTCCTGCTCGTCGGCCACCTCGACACCGTCCCGGCGACCGACGCGGACGCCCGGCCGCACCGGTCGACGCTCGCCGACGGAACCGACGTGGTCGTCGGCCGCGGCGCGTCCGACATGAAGGCCGGCAACATCATCGCAATGCGGCTCATGGAGGACCGCGACCTGCGCGACGCCTCGTCGTGGGCGGTCGCGCTCCTCCTCTACGCGGGCGAGGAGGGCCCGGCCGAGGGCAACGAGCTGGAGCGGGTGCTCGACGCCGTCCCATGGCTCGCGGGCGCAGCGCTCGCCGTCGTGCTCGAGCCGACCGACGGGCGCGTCGAGCTCGGATGCCTCGGCGGGCTCCACGCGTGCGTGACGTTCCGCGGGACGGCCGCGCACTCGGCGCGCCCCTGGCAGGGTCGTAACGCGCTCAGTGCCGGTGGTGCGTTCCTCGCCGCGCTCGATAGACGCGCGCCCGTCGTCCAGCTCGTCGACGGCATCGAGTTCCGCGACGTGCTCGTCCCCACGCAGGCCTGGACCCCTGGGCTCGGACCGGACGAGCGCGGACCGTCGGCACGCAACGTCGTGCCAGACGCGTTCACGGTCAACGTGAACCTCCGTTTCGCACCGTCACGCGACCTCGCGGCGGCGGAGGCCGAACTGCGCGCCGAGGTGGCGACGCTCGCCGGGGGGGCCGCGCATGACGTCGAGGTGATCGACCGTGCCCCGCCGGCGCCACCGCATGCGGACGATGCGACGGTCGCCGCGTTCGTGACTGCGGTCGATGCGGAGCTCGGTGGCAAGCAGGCGTGGACCGACGTCGCGCGCTTCACCGCACGCGGGGTGCCGGCCCTCAACTTCGGCCCCGGCGCCACGGCGCAGGCGCATCAGCGCGGCGAGTGGGTCGCCGTGGACGCGATGGTCGACCTGCACGCGCGCCTCGCCCGCTTCCTGCGCGGCAGCGCCGCGTGAGCCGGTGAGACCACGGTGGCGGGCGGTCGCCCTCGACGAGGCACGGCCCGAACCTGAGCACGGCCGTGCGGTCGTCGTCATCGACGTGCTCCGTGCGTTCACGTTCGAGCCGTGGGCCTTCGCGCACGGTGCGGTCCGCATCCTCACCACGGCGGAGGCGACGACGGCGCTGCACGTGGCGCGCACGCTCCTGCCGGGCTCGCTCGCCGCGGGCGAGCGGGGCGGTCGACCGCTCGAGGGCTTCGACCTCGGGAACTCACCCGTCGCGCTCGCCCAGCACGACGTCCGTGATCGGACGATCGTCCACCGCACCTCAGCAGGCACACAGGGGCTCGCGCGCACCAGTGGTTCTGACCTCGTGGTCGCCGCGTCGTTCGTCACCGCGGGTGCGACGGCACAGCTCCTCCGCACGCGCGGCGTCGCCGACGTCACCTTCGTCGTCACCGGCGACTCGCTCGGACGGGACGGGGACGAGGACCTCGCGTGTGCGGAGCTGATCGCCGCGCGTCTCCTGGGTGACGATCCTGATCCCACGCCTTACCTCGCGCGCGTCGCGACCTCGGACGCCGGCCGTCTCTTCGCACCGGACGGGCCCGACTGGGCACCGGAGGCGGACCTCCGGCTGGCCTGCGAGGTTGACCGCTTCGACGTCGCGCTCCTCGCGACTCCTGCGGCCCTCCCCGACGTCGTCGAGGTGCGCCCCGTCGCGCCGGACCACGCCTGACGGGGACGGGCCGGGTCCGAGACCCGGACGCGCCGTACCCTCGACGCATGTCGCTGAGGAACCGGATCGTCGTCGCCGCCGTCCTCGTGGCGGCCGTCGAGCTCTTCGCCGCGCTCGTCCCCGCGCTCCCCTCTCCGACCGGCGCGATCGCATCGCTGCTCGTCACGACGACGCCCGGTCCGATCGCGACATGGGTCCTGCAGCTCCTCCGCTCGGCGGCCCGCCCGCTGACGATCGTGGTGGCGGCCGTCCTGCTCGTCGCTCTCGCCGTCCTCGTGCTCGGGCTCCTCACGCGGTCGACCGAGCGCGACACGCATCCGATGGTCGACGCCACCCCCGCTGGCATCGGCCGCCGTGCGATCCTGACAGGGCTCGGGCTCGGAGGTCTCCTGCTCATCGGCGGTGCGATGCTGCTTCGGCCGCGCGCGACGGGGACGCACATCGCCCTCGCTGGGCGGCTCCGGGCCGCACGCGGCCTGCCGCCGCTGACCGCCGCACAGGACGTCTCGGCGGGCGTGCCGGGCCTGTCCCCGCTCCTCACCCCCGTCGAGGACTTCTACCGGATCGACACCGCGATCACCCTTCCCCGGGTCGACGCGCGCGGCTGGCGGCTGCGAGTGCACGGACGCGTGCGCGACGAGGTGGTGCTGGACCTCGACGAGCTCGTGGACCTCGGGCTCGAGGAGCACGACGCGACGATCAGCTGCGTGTCCAACGAGGTCGGCGGCACGCTCGTCGGGACCGCTCGCTGGACCGGGGTGCCCCTCGCACGCGTGCTCGCGCTCGCCGGACCGCTCCCCGACGCCGACCAGCTCGTCGGACGCTCCGTCGACGGCTGGACGGGAGGCTTCCCGACCGCGCTCGCCTCAGCACCCGACGCGCTCGTCGCCATCGGCATGAACGGCGTCGAGCTTCCCGTCCGGCACGGCTACCCCGCGCGCCTCATCGTCCCGGGCCTGTACGGCTACGTGTCGGCGACGAAGTGGCTGACCGAGATCGAGCTCACCCGGTGGGACGACTACGACGCCTACTGGATCCGACGCGGCTGGGCGAAACGTGGACCGGTGAAGACGATGGCGCGCATCGACGTCCCCGGACGCATCGTCGATCCGGGACGGGTGCGCGTCGCCGGCGTCGCGTGGTCCCCACCGCGCGGCATCGCCGGCGTCGAGGTGCGCGTCGACACCGGGGAGTGGATCGCGGCCACCTGCTCCGAGCCGCTCGGCGACGCGGTGTGGCGGCAGTGGTGGCTCGACGTCGACCTCGGACCCGGCGACCACGTCATCCAGGCGCGCGCCGTCGACGGCGAGGGGACGCTCCAGCCGCAGGGACCCCGGCCCGTGCTGCCCGACGGCGCCGAGGGCTGGCACATGATCCCGGTGCTCGCACGCGC
>JAURQY010000145.1 GCA_030835875.1 Nitriliruptorales bacterium
GCGAGCTCGGGCTGCAGGTCGCGTGGGAAGATCGCGACGTCGGCGGCCTCGATCGCGGTCACGTGCAGCTCGAGCAGGTCGGTCACGATGCGACGCTGACCGTGCTGGTAGGTGGCCATGCGCGGATGCTCGATGATGAACAGCCACAGCAGGTCGCGCAGCACGTCGTCGACGAGCCGGGCCTCGAGCGGGATCGCGAGGTCGTTCTCGTGCCGGCGGAAGGGTGCGGACGCGTCGACCGGATGGACGGCGTGCACGAGCTGGCCGATCAGCGCCGTGCGCATCGAACGCAGCGCCCGCCGGTACTCGGTCGACCCGTCGTACTCGCCGGTCAGCCCACGGAACGCGGCGAAGGGACCGGTGGGGTCGGCGAACAGCCGCTCGAAGGTCTCCGCGAGCTCGGCGGCCGTGTAGCGCGGCTGCTCGAAGGGGAACTCGCCGATCGCGCCGGCCATCTGCCGGTGCGCGCCGGTCGCTGTGTCGGTCGCGCCCTCGGTCGTCTCGGCGAGCTTGCCGCGACGTTCGCGGCGTGCGACGAGCTGCCCGGCGACACGCTCGCGCGCGCCGGCGGACTGGGTGAGGAGCGCGAGCGGGATCGCGCCGGCGAGCGTGAAGTCCTCGATGTCGTGCACCGCGTACGCGACGTCATCGGCCCAGTCCATCACCTGCGCCTCGACGCTGCGGCGGTACTGACGCGACTCGTCGACACCTTCGCGCACGCGGGCGGCCTCGTCGCGCTCCGACGGGTAGAAGCACCACTTCGCGCGGCTGACCTCGCCCCGCGCCCACGGGTACTTGAGTGCCGCATCGAGCGTCGCGCGGGTGAGGTTCAGTCCCGGCTGGTCGCTGTGACCGGTCAGCCGTGACGTGACGAGCCGGAACGTCTGCGCGTTGCCCTCGTAGCCGCCGACCTCGTCGGGGTCGAGCCCCCAGCGGACCGCCGCCGCATCGAGCGCCGCGCACAGCGCCTCCTCGCCGACGTGGCCGAACGGGGCGTGGCCGAAGTCGTGCATGATCGCCGCGGCCTCGCACACGTCCGGGGACGCACCGAGTCGGTCGCCGAGTCGACGCGCGAGCTGCGCGACCTCGAGCGTGTGGGTGAGCCGCGTGCGGAAGTGGTCGGCCTCTCCGGCGGCGACGACGCCGGTCGTGCCCTGCAGGCGACGGAACGCCCCCGTGTGGATGAGGCGGTCGAAGTCGCGCTCGAAGGGGTGCCGGTAGTCGGAGGGGTCGTCACGGTCCGGGTGGCGCGCGAGGTCATGCGGCCCGTAGCCGTCCTCGCTCCGCGCTGGATCCGACATCGTGTCCATCCCGTGCGCACCCTTCCGGCCGCGTCCCCTCGTGGTCCGCCGGATGCTAACGGCGCACGGTGACGCGTCGACAGGGCCCCTCGCGGCGCCGACTATCCTTCGGCGACGACGTCACCGGCGCTCCCGCAGCGCAGGCCGGGTGGCGGGAGAGGGCGTGTGGTGAGCCGGGCGGTCGACGCGTGGAAGCGGTTCGCGACGGTGCTCACGACCGGAGAGGTCGGCGACGTGCTCGACCTGTACAGCGCGAACGCGCTCTACCTCGAGCCCTACAACCCACCGCACCGCGGCAACCTCCTGATCCAGTCGTACCTGAAGGACTGGATGGGCGGGAAGGAGGCCGTCGAGATCGACGAGCTCGCCGTCATCCCGGCCGAGGACGGCTCGGGTGTCGGCGTCGAGTGGACGATCTCCTACACGGCGGCCGGCCGACGCTGGAACGCGCTGCCGCGTGCGACGTTCCTCCGGCTGGGTGATGAGGGACTCGTCACCTACCACCGCGACTACACCTGACCGGACGCCTCGATGGCCGCCCGCGCGGTCATCCACAGGTCCGCGATCGGCCCGTCCTCGTGACGGGCCATCTTCGTAGGGTCGCCGATCATGCGATCCGAACACGACCTCCGTCCGACCCGAACCGGCATCCCGTCGGTCGGGCCGCAGGCCGTCCCGGTCGCGCTCGCGCTCGGTGAGCGGCACGTCGGTTCTGTCCGACGGTGGCTCGAGGGGACGCTCGGCTGGCAGCCCGTCGAGGACGACCTCGACGGGCCCGTCCCGCCCTCCGTGCGACTCGTCGACGTCGAGGGTGCGCTCCGCCTGCTGGACGCTGCGGCGGGCGACCGGCTCCCGACGCTGCTCCTCGTCGAGCCCGACGACGCCCCTGCGCTCGTCGCGGACGTCGCCCGCCGTCTGCAGCCGGCAGGGGTCTGCCGCTGGCCCGATGGTCGCGACGCCCTGCCCGATCTCGTCGTGCGTGCCGTCGGCGCACCCCGCGTCGGTGGTGGGACCGGACGGATCCTGCGGGTCGACGGCTGGGAGGGGCGTCGATGAGCGGGATGGGGTTGCCCCTCCTCCTCTGGGTGGCGGTCGTCGCCACGGTCGTCATCATCGACCTGACCGGCTACCTGACGGCGGCCGCGCAGGCCCAGCAGCTGGCCGACGCGGCCGCCCTCGCCGCGGTCAGCGAGGACGTGCGCGGACCGCGCGCTGCTGCCGCAGGGCTCGCGGAGGCTGGGGGAGGATCGCTCGTCGCCTGTGACTGCGACCGGGCGGGGCACGCCGAGGTCGTCGTCGGGGTCCCGGTCCCCGGACTCGTCGTCCCGAGGGTCGGAGCCGGCCGGGTCGAGGCGATCGCGCGGGCGACGCTCGTCGGCCCGTGACCGTGCGGGCCAGCACGGTGACACGGAGGAGGGGCGGCGGTGCCGACACGCATGGATCCGAGGACGCGCAGCGCGATCGACGCCTACGGGCCGGTCGCGAAGGAGTACCGGGACCAGGTCCGGCTGCGGCGTCCGGTCGCGGACGTGCGGCGGTTCGCGTCGTTCGCGCGCCGCGACGACCTCGTGCTCGACGTCGGCTGCGGTCCGGCGAACGACCTCAGGGTGCTGCGTGACGCGGGTCTGCATCCCGTCGGCATCGACCTCTCGTTCGGGGCGTTGACCGAGGCACGGGTCCTGCTGCCGCGGCATCCGCTCGTCCACGCCGACTTCGAGGACCCGCCGTTCCTCGACCGCTCGTTCGGCGGCCTGTGGATGTCGGGTTCGTTCGCGCACCTCCCACGGGACCGCTGGCGTGACACGCTCGCACGCCTGCTGCGTCTCATCGGGTCCGGCCCCGTCTACTTCACCTGCCACCGCGGCCGCGCGGACCTCGAGCCGTTCAACGACCCGCTGCTCGGCGAGGTGCACGTGTCCGCCGCGACCGAGGACGAGGTCGAGGCGCTGCTCCGGTCCCTCGGAGTCAGCGACGTGTCCGTCGAGGTCCGGCCCGACCTGCGCATGGACCGCAGGGTCCCGTGGGTCGTGGCGCTCGGACGCGTCAAGGGCTGACGGGTCCGTCGCTCTCCGAAGCACGGTCGACGATGTAGTCGATGAATCCGGCGTCGCGGCCGATCGCCTCGTCGCTCGCACGGCGTGCGTCGTCGGCATCGAGCCGGGCGACGAGCGGTGCTGCCGCGACGTGCAGCGGTTGGATCGTGATGTCCGCCCCAGCGGCGCGGAGCCGTTCACAGTCGGCCTGATCCTCTGAGGCGACAGCGATACCACCGGCGTACCCGAACAGTCGGAGCGAGCGGACGAGGGTCAGATTCCCTTCGAGCGAGCGCAGCGTGCTCACGACCCAGCGCGCTCCATCGAGTGGGAGGTGCTCGCCGAGCGTGGGGTCCTCGGCATCCCCGTAGAGCACAGGGATCCCGAGCCGACGGTCGGAGACCGCCCGGGGATCGAAGTCGACGCCGACGATGGACTCTCCGCGATCGAGGAGCTCCTCGACCACGGTCGATCCGAAGCGTCCGAGGCCGACGACGACGATGTCGGGCCGCATCGGCGCGTCATCATCCGGATCGCTGAGGCGCTGTGCGGATCGCTCGAGGCCGGGGATGCGGTCCGCCAGTCGGCGGACGACCGCCTCGGTCCGGTCGATGAGCTGGGACGACAGCGCGATGGTGATGAGTGCCGTCGCGGTGACGATGCCGGCGATCTCCGGTCCGATGGAGCCCTGCGCGACACCCAGCGCGACGAGGATGAGGGAGAACTCGCTGACCTGGGCGAGGGTCAGGCCCGTCGCCAGCGAGACCTTCTTCCGATAGCCCGCTGCAGCGAGCAGGCCGGTGACGATCACCGGTTTCCCGATCAGCGCCGCGGCGGAGAGCGCGATGGCCACGGGTAGCCCGGCGCGCAGCGAGGTGGGATCGACGCCGGCGCCGATCTCGATGAAGAAGAAGAGGAGCAGGAAGTCGCGCAGGGGGGTGAGGCGACCACTGATCGCCTCTCGGTACGGGGTCGAGGCCAGGGTCATGCCGGCGAGGAACGCGCCGACCTCGGCGCTGAAGCCGAGGACCGTCGAGAGTGCGCCGAAGCTCACCGCCCACGCGATCGCTCCGAGGACGAGCAGTTCGGCCTGCCGACCGAGGAGCTGCATCGTCGGGGTGGCAAGGAACCGACCGAGCAGGACGGCGACGCCGACGAGCAGGACGCCGCGGAGGGTCACGCCGAGGAGCTGCGTGAGTGGGACGGCATCCGTCCCTGCGTCCGTCGCGACCGCGGCGAGCACGATCATCGCGATCACGACGACGATGTCCTGCACCACGAGGATGCCGACCGAGAGGCGTCCATGGAGTCGGTCCATCATCCCCGTGTCGGTGAGCAGCTTCACCACCACGACCGTCGAGGAGAAGGTGAGCGCGAGCCCGAGGTAGATGGCGTCAGCGCCGCCGCGGCCGAACGCTGCAGCGATCCCCACGCCGAGGAGGAAGGTCAGGACGATCTGGGCCATCCCGACGAGCAGGGCGACCGGTCCGAGTTGCGCGACGATCCGGACGTCGAGCTTGAGGCCGACGAGGAAGAGCAGCAGCGCGATGCCCACCTCGGCGAGCAACGTGATGCTCTCGTCGATCCGGACGAGCCCGAGCACGCCGGGTCCGAGTGCGATGCCGGCGATCAGCAGTCCGAGGAGGATCGGTTGGCGCAGCAGCGTGGCGATGAGCGCTGCGAGGGCGGACACGACCAGGATGGCCGCGAGCTGCTCGAACGCGCCGAAATGCACCGTGCCGTGCCCTCCGAGTCGATTGCCCCGGACGCTAGCGAGGCCCACCCCGAAGGGTGGGCCTCGCTAGCTGGTGCGATGCTCAGCGTGTCACAGGAACACGGGCGCGAACACGAGCGCGACGATCGTCATGACCTTGATGAGGATGTTCATCGCAGGACCCGAGGTGTCCTTGAACGGGTCACCGA
>JAURQY010000015.1 GCA_030835875.1 Nitriliruptorales bacterium
ACTCCGCGCGCGCACGCACGTAGGACGTCACCTCGGCGAGGACGAGCGACGCGAGTGTGAGCAGCAGCAGGCGCGGTCGGTCCGCGACCCACCAGGCGACGCCCGCGAGCACCACGCCGTCGGAGATGCGGTCGCTCACCGAGTCGTAGAAGCCCCCGAACGGGGTCGACCTCCCCGACGCTCGCGCGACGCTGCCGTCGAGCGCGTCCATGCTCCCGCCGATGAACAGCACGAGCGCGCCGAGCATCGGGCGCCCGGAGGCGATCACGAACGCGGAGGCGACCGTGATCAGCAGCCCGACCGTCGTCAACGTGTTCGGCCCGACCCCGAGCCGTGCGAGCCCGCGTCCGAGCGGGCCGACGAGCGCGGCGACGAGGCCCGGGAAGCGCGCACGGAGCGCCATCAGTCGCCCCCCACGTCCACCGGCAGCTCACCGTGCCGACCTGCGGCGACCTCATGGGCGAGCTCGTCGACGAGCGTCGCGAGCGGGACACCCTTGCGCTGGTCACCGCCGTACCGGCGGACGGCGACGGTCCGGGCGGCCGACTCCTCACCACCGACGACGAGGGTGACGGGGACCTTCTCGGTCTGTGCGCTGCGGATGCGCGCACCGAGCGTGTCGTCCGAGGTCTCCACCTCGACACGGAGCCCTGCGGCGCGCAGCGCTGACCCGACCTCATCGGCGTACGCCGCGAAGTCCTCCGCCACGGGCAGGACGCGGACCTGCTCCGGCGCGAGCCAGAGCGGGAACGCACCGTTGGTCGACTCGAGCAGCACGGCGAAGAAGCGCTCGATCGATCCGAAGAGCGCGCGGTGCACCATGAACGGCTCGTGCTTCTGCCCGTCCTCCCCGATGTAGGAGACGTCGAACCGACCGGGCAGGTTGAAGTCGACCTGGATGGTCGTGAGCTGCCACTCGCGACCGATCGCATCGCGTGCGTGGATGTCGATCTTGGGGCCGTAGAACGCGCCCTCGCCCTCGTCGACCTCGTAGTCGAAGCCGGACGCCGCGGCGGCGTCCATCAGCGCCCGCTCAGCACGCTCCCACTGCTCGGTCGTCCCGATGGACTTCTCCGGCCGTGTCGACACGGCGACGCGCGACGGCTCGCCGAGCCCGAAGGCGCGATAGAGGTCGCGCGCGAACGTGATGCAGCCGACGACCTCATCGACCACCTGGTCGGGTCGGCAGAAGATGTGCGAGTCGTCCTGGGTGAACCCGCGCGCACGGAGCATCCCGTTCACGACGCCGGAGCGCTCGAACCGGTAGACCGTGCCGAGCTCGCTGATCCGCAGTGGCAGGTCACGGTAGGAGCGGGTCCGGGACGTGTACGCGAGGATGTGGAACGGGCAGTTCATCGGCTTGAGCCGGTAGGTCGCGTGCTCGACCTCCATGCCGGGGAACATGAGGTCGCCGTAGTTCTCGAGGTGACCCGAGATCCGCCACAGGTCCTCCTTGGCGACGTGCGGCGTGTAGACCGGCTCGTACCCGCGCGCGAGCGTCTCCTCGCGGATCCAGTCCTCCATCAGCCGGCGCACGTGCGCGCCCTTGGGGAGGAAGATCGCGAGCCCGGGGCCGAGCTCCTCGGGCATGTGGAGCATCCCGAGGTCCCGACCAAGACGACGATGGTCACGAGCGCGCGCCTCCTCGAGCATGCGGAGGTGGTCGTCGAGCGCCTGCTGCGACTCCCACGCGGTCCCGTAGATGCGCTGGAGCATCGGCTGGTCCTCGCGGCCGCGCCAGTACGCGCCGGCGGTGCGGAGGAGCCGGAACGCGGGGATGCGGTCGGTGGAGCCGAGATGCGGCCCACGGCACAGGTCGATCCACGCCTCCTCGCCGTCGGGAGCGACGTTGCGGTAGACGGTGAACGTCGGCGCGTCACGACCCTCGGCGACATCGACCTCGCTCGGCTCGACCCGCTCGATGACCTCGCGCTTGTACGGCTGGTCCGCGAACATCGCGAGCGCCTCGTCGCGTGACACCTCCGCGCGCACGAAGCGCTGCTTGGCGACGAGGAGCTCGCGCATGCGCGCCTCGATGGCGGCGAGGTCCTCCGGTGTGAACGGACGCTCGACCTCGAAGTCGTAGTAGAAGCCGTCCTCGACGGGCGGCCCGATCGCCCACTTCGCGTCCGGGAACAGGTCGGTCACCGCCTGCGCCATGACGTGCGCGGTGGAGTGGCGGAGGATGTCGCGACCCTCGGGCGTCGAGGCGCGGACCGGACCCATCGTGACCGTTCCCGACGGGAGGGGACGGTCCAGGTCCCACTCCTCGGGACCCGCGCCGCTGCCTCGGTCCACACGGGCAGCGATGACATCCGCGCGCATGATGCCGAGCCGACCGAGCGCCTCACGGACCGTCGAGCCCTCCGGAAGCTCGACCGTCGCGTCATCGTGGCGTACCTGGACCGTGCTCACGTGCCGTCCCGTCGTCGTGGAGGCTGCGAGGGTAGTCGTGGGGGGC
The DNA here is from genome assembly GCA_030835875.1 of Nitriliruptorales bacterium. Lineage (GTDB taxonomy): Bacteria > Actinomycetota > Nitriliruptoria > Nitriliruptorales > Nitriliruptoraceae > CSBr16-57R1. The sequence goes on from JAURQY010000015.1 coordinate 2,462, forward strand.
GCTCAGGCCTCCGGAGCACGCGTGGAGGTGACGACCAGACGGTCCTGCTCGATGATGTGACCGGCATGGCGCTCGCGGAACACCCCTCGGGAGGGCGCACCCGGGCGTCTCGGTCCCACGCTCATGCCCGGCCCGAGGTCACCACCGGAGTCGGAGGGCACCTCGGTGCACTGCCCTCCGCGTCGATCGGGGCATCCGTGCACGCGGTGGGCCCTCGTTGCGGTGGACGCGCCGACCTGCGAACCTGCGCGCCCGTAGTGGGGAGCGTAGGGACGGACGCCCGTCCCGGCGAGGAGCAACGTGAGCGTCGGTGAGCGCGACGTCACGGTGAGCGACGGCTTCCGGGTGTCCCGAGTCGCCCTCGTCGTCGTGATGCTCTACGGATTCCTCGTCGGGATCGCACTGCTGGAGGCGGGCATCGCGGGGCTCGGCGCAGGGTTCCGCGACGGCCTCCTCCGCGAGGTCGCGAATCCGCTCTCCGGACTCTTCGCCGGCATCCTGCTGACCGTGCTCGTGCAGTCCAGCTCCGTGTCGACCGCGACCATCGTCGGACTCGTCGGCTCGGGGACGCTCGACCTCGGCCTTGCCATCCCGATGATCATGGGAGCCAACATCGGGACGACGGTCACGAACACGCTCGCCTCGCTCGGTTCGATCCGCCGCAAGGACGAGTTCCGCCGGGCGTTCACGGCGGCGACGATGCACGACTTCTTCAACCTCCTGGCGGTCGCAGTCCTCCTGCCGCTGGAGCTCCTCACCGGGCTGCTGAGCCGAGCGGCGACGGGGCTCACGGAGATCCTCCGTGGATCCGAGCCGGTGCTCCAGCCGGGGCGCAGCCCCCTGCGGACGGCGGTCAAGCTGCCGGTCCGACTCCTCGAGGACCTCGTCGCAAGGACCGGAGCGGCCGACGTGCTCGCCGCGCTCATCCTCCTCGTAGCGGGCATCGGACTCATCTTCCTCGCGCTCGTGCTCATCACACGGAACATGCGACGCCTCGTCCTGAATTCGGTCGAACGCGCGATCAACCGTCTGATCGGCCGCGGTGGGGGCTCCATCGGCATCGTGATCGGCGTGCTCGTCACCGTCGCCGTGCAGTCCTCGAGCATCACGACATCGATCCTCGTCCCACTCGTCGCAGCGGGCCTCCTGAGCGTCCGGAGCGCCTATCCCGTCACACTGGGCGCGAACGTCGGCACGACGATCACCGCGCTCATCGCGTCCCTCGCCGTGACCGAGGCGGCCGGGCTGACGATCGCACTCGTCCATACGCTGTTCAACGTGATCGCACTCGCCCTCGTGTTCCCCGTCCCGGCGGTCCGCTACCTCCCGGTCCGGTTCGCCGAGGCGTTCGCCGGGGTCGCCGTCCGGCGGCCGACGCTCGTCGGCGCCTACCTCGTCGGCCTGTTCCTGCTCGTCCCCCTCCTCGGGGTCTTCCTGATCCCGTGACCGATGACCGCCCGGCGGGGTGCCGGGCCGAAAGGCACCACGATGGCGTTCAAGTTCCGCAGGGAGGGTGACGCCGAGCGCCTCGACCGCATCGAGGCGACCCTCCAGCGAATGATCGTCGACGACCTGCATGCGTTCGAGCTGGCGATGTCCGCGCTCCTCGGCGAGCGCTCACCCCACGAGGTCGGCGCCGAGCTGCGGGCGACCGACCACGGTGTGAACCGGGCGGAGCGCGAGATCCGTCGCGAGCTCGTCGTGCATGCGAGCGTCCTCGGTGCGATCGACACGCCGGCGATCCTCGTCTACATGTCGATCGTCAAGGACATCGAGCGGATCGGCGACTATGCGAAGAACCTGTTCGATCTCGCATCGGACGGTGTCGACCTGTCGACAGGAATGCACACCGGAGAGATCACGAGCCTCGCGAAGGACGTCCCGACCTTCCTCACCGCCGCAGCCGCAGCGTTCCGCGACCGGGACGACGAGCAGGCGAAGGCGCTGCTGCGCGACGGCGACGTCCTGCTCGACCGCTTCGACGCCCGCGTGTCCGAGCTCGTCAAGGATGAGCACCCGGACCACCAGGCCGTCGCGGTCGCACTGGCACACCGATACCTGAAGCGGATCGTCGCGCACGCGATGAACGTGCTCAGTGCGGTCGTGATGCCGGTGGATCGACTCGACTACTTCGACGAGGATCCCGAGGACCGGTCCTGAACCGAGCAGGACCCGGTGGGCACGAGAGGTATCGAACCTCTGACCTCTGCCGTGTGAAGGCAGCGCTCTCCCACTGAGCTACGTGCCCGGGTCGCCAGAAGGTAGCGGGACACGGAAGAGCTCGTCCCCCTGCGGCCCGCTCGAGGACAGGAGTCCCCGCTCGCGCGTGACGACGAGCTCCGCCGCGGACCCGCGTTCGATGCGGACAGCGACCTCCGTGGTGGCGCGCGGTCCGACCGCGAGCACGACCACCTCGTCGGTGCTCGCACCGAGCGGGAGCAGCCACGCGACGAGGCGCTCGTCGGAGCCGAGCGGTCCCCCGTCAGCGACGACGATCGCGATGCGGGTCCCTGCGATCGCGATCCGCGTCGACGAACCTCCGAGCGCGGCATCGTCCACGAGCGTGCCGCTGGCGAGGTCGCGCAAGATCGCTCCACGATCGTCAGCGACGGTCCGGTACGTGTCCGCGGTCGTCCTCAGGTGCAGGTTCCAGAAGCCGACCGCGACGACGGCGACGGCGGCGACGAGGATGGTGAGGAGCCGGCCGGGCCCGCGCGGTGGCGAGGAGGGAGGGCCGGGATCGCGGCGCTGCGGCGGCGTGTCCGCGGCGCGCCGTCGCTCCTCATGCGCGGCGGCATCGAGGCTGCTCGAGATGCCACGCAGCTCGGCGACACGTGCTCGGCACGGCTCGCAGGTGCGGAGATGCGTCCGGAAGTCATCGGCGTCACCCCGGCCGAGGCCACCCAGCACATGGGACAGGGCGAGCTGCTCGAAGCGCGCATGCCGGTCCATATCCTCAGCCTATGCGGACGGGTCGCGACCCGTCGACCGAGCAGGGACCCCCGTGTCGCTCAGACGTGCTGTCGCGCGTGCCGTCGTCGGTGTCGGCGTCGGCATCGGCGTGCTCACCGCCACCCTTGTCCTCCTCGCCATCGCTCAGGCCGGCCGGATCCTGCCGGGGACCCAGGTGGCCGGTGTCGACGTCGGCGGTCAGGACCGGTGGGAGGCGCGCCGGGCCCTGCTGCCCGTTCTCGAACAGGCGGAGCGCCGACCGATCGCCGTGAGCGCGCCCGGTGTCCGTCTGACCGTCCGCCCGATCGAGGCGGGGCTCCGCTTCGACGTCGATGCGACGGTCGAGGCTGCTCTGGCGCACGGCCGCAACGGACCGTGGGGGGCATTGTCGCGGCTGACGACCCCGATCCTCGGTGCGCGGATCGACCCGCGTGGGGACGTCGACGTCGTCGCGCTCACGGCCTGGGTGGAGACCGCGGCAGCACGGATCGAGCAGGACGCGCACGCCGGCGACCTGCAGCTCCACGCGGCCTCCCGCACGGTGCGGATCGAGGGACCGCGCGGTTCCGTCTCCGTCGACCGGCCCGCGAGCGTGGCGCGGATACGGGACGCGCTCCTCGATGCGGACGCCGCACGGACCGACATCGTGGCCTCGACCACGCTGCCGCCGGCCGGACGCGACCACATCGAGACGCTCGCCGGCTCCGTCGGCCGTGCGCTGCGGACCGGGCTGACGCTCGAGCATGAGGGGCGGAGGCTCCGCGTCATCGCCGACGACATCGCAGCCCTCGTCGCCGTCACCACGTCGTTCCCCCCCTCGGCTCCCGGCGCCGACGACCTCACGCCGTCGCTCCACATCCCGGTCGACCGCGTGGAACGCGTCCTCGGCGAGCGCGCACGCGCGGCCTTCGACCGCTCCCCGCAGCCCGCCCGCCTCACCATCGCCGACCCTCAGGTGCTCCTCGACGAGCGCGGGTCGACGAGCTTCCGACCGGTGGCCATCGACGCAGCGGTCGTGCCGAGCATCAGCCGCACGGTGTTCGTCCCACGGCGCGCTGCGGACCAGCTCGCCAGGATGCTGACCGACGGCATCGTCCGCGCGCCGGCCGACCTGCTCGTCGTCGGACCAGACCTCACGACGGCAGCTGCCGAGGAGCGGGTCCCCACACACGTCATCGGCACGTTCACGACCCGCTACGCCGCCGGTGGAGCGCGCACCGTGAACATCGCGCGGCTCGCCGAGCTGCTCGACGGGAGCCTGATCGCCCCCGGTGCTGAGTTCTCGGTGAACCGGACGAGCGGCCCGCGCAGCTGTGCAGCGGGCTTCCTCAAGGCCGGCACGATCGTGCGCGGCGAGCTCGTCGACACATGCGGCGGAGGCGTGTCGCAGCTCGGCACGACCCTGCTCAACGCCGCGTTCTTCGCGGGCCTCCCGCTCACCGAGTGGCAGCCACACTCGTTCTTCATCTCGCGCTACCCCGCCGGCCGGGAGGCGACCCTCTCGTTCCCAGAGCTCGACGTCAGGTTCCGCAACGACACTGACGGCTGGATCGTGCTGCACGCGTCGACGACGGCGACGTCGGTGACCGTCACGCTGCTCGGACGGCCACGCTGGGCGGAGGTCCGCGCGACGCACGGGACATGGAGCCCACCGACACCGTTCTCGGAGGTGGCCCGCGTCGCTCCGGACCTCTCGCCCGGCGCTCGGCGGATCGTGCAGGCGGGCGGCGACGGCTTCAGCCTCACCGTGAGCCGGACGCGCGTGCCGGCGGACGGCGCACCCGCGCCCGAGGTCGAGCGGTGGCGGACCGTCTACCTCCCGCAGCAGCGCATCGTCGAGATCAGCCCCGCCGACGCACCCGACGCCGCTGCACCCCCGGCGGTTGACGGCGCAGCGAGCGCCGGCTGAGTCCGCCGCCGGCCGCAGCGGCCGTCCCGGTCGCGCCGTCCGAGGCGAGGGACGCGGGTCTCGGACGGAGATGGAGGAGCGGGCGCCGCCAGCGACCGTCAGGTTCCTCGACCCAGCCGTCGAGCGTCGCATCCACCTGCTCGCCCTCGTCGAGCCGCGGGGCGATGCGTGAGGCGACGGTGCGGTCGAGGTAGCCGAGCCGCCAGCGCGGCCGGTCGGCCTCGAGCAGCCACACCCCGACGGCGAGCGGGTCGGCGGGGTTCTCGGGCTCGCGCAGCAGGAGGACGGGTGTTCCCGGTTCGAGCACGGCTGCGCGCGGGGGCGGGACGGCGGCGAACGCGTAGCCCCTGACGGGCGTGTGGAAGTCGGGGAGCGATGGCCGCATGGCGACCACGCTAGTCAGACGCTCCGACCTGGACCGCGGCGGGACACTCCACACGTCGGCGGCAGCCCGCGCACCACGCGCCGCCGGCGAGCCGTTCCCCAGGGTCGCCCGGCTGCGAGCGCGCGAGGCGGACCGCCTGCTCGACGGCGTCGGCGACACGCGACGCCGCGGTCGCGAGCACCGCCTCGGCGAGGTCCTCGTGCTCGAGGCGGCCCTCGGTCACGTACAGCGTCGCCCACCGGAACGGAGCGGCGCCATCCGCCAGAGTCGCGAGGAGCGCGTAGAAGCGCAGCTCGTCACGGTCGCGCTGGCCACGTGGCATCCCGGTCTTGAGGTCGACGATGAGGCGTCGTGCGCGGCCATCCCGAACGGGGCTCTCGACGAGGAGGTCCGGGACGCCCTGGAGCTGCACGGCGCGACCACCGAGCATGACGACGAGCCGATGCTCGGTGCGGACACGCAGCGGTACGCCACGGAGCTCGGGCCAGACCTCGCGGAAGCCCTCGAGGAGCTGCGTCGACTCCCCGACCAGGCGGTCACGCTCCTCGCCGTCACGCGCGTTGAGCCATGCCCCGATCGAGCGCGGGTCACCCGGTCGCTCGGTCGCGAGGCGATGCCAGGCACGCTCGACGACGGACGCAGAGGGCTCCCCGCGGGCGCCGTCGACGTCGGCCTCGATCGCGGCGTGCACGAGGGTCCCGCGCACGTTCGCCCAGGCGTGGGTGTAGGGCTCCGGGTCGCGCTGCAGCCCGTCGCAGACGAGCCGGGACAGGCGCGTCTTGGTGACGAGCAGCGGTCGCGCGGCGAGGTCGGGGCGCTCGTCGCGCAGTGCGATCCACTCGCCGACCGCCTCCGTCGTGCGGGCGAGAAGCCGGTCGGCGAGACCATCGGGCACGACCGGACGCTCTACGCCCCAGGCCAGCACGTCGTCGACGACGCGTCCCTGCGCCGGCGTCGAGGTTCCTGGCCGCGCGGACACTCAGGCGTTCGCCGCGGTCGAGGTGCCGGCGACGACCGCACGCTCCCCCTCTGAGGCGGGGGCGACGCGCCAGAGCCGGCGCGTGGTGGCATCCCAGTCGTCGAGCAGCCGCTTGCCGACCACGGAGCCGGTCACGGCGACATGCTCGCGCAGGAGCTCGGCGACCTCGGTGAGCTCCCCCTGTGTCGGCCGCTCCGCCTCGACGAGCTGTCGGTTCACTCGGGCGAGCATCTCGCCGTCCGTGTCGAGCAGGAAGCAGCGTCCGCCGCTCATCCCTGCGCCGATGTTCGCACCCGTCGGGCCGAGCACGACGACCGTGCCCCCGGTCATGTACTCGCAGGCATGGTCGCCGACGCCCTCGACGACCGCGGTCGCGCCGGAGTTGCGGACCGCGAAACGCTCACCCGCACGCCCTGCGACGAACAGCTCGCCACCGGTCGCGCCGTAGAGCGCGGTGTTGCCGAGGAGCACCGGCTCCCCCGCGTCGTCCGACGGTGGACGGATGACGATGCGACCGCCGCCGAGGCCCTTCCCGACGTAGTCGTTCGCCTCGCCGTCGAGGACGAGCTCCACGCCGCGAGTCGCGAACGCGCCGAAGGACTGCCCGGCAGAACCCGTGAAGCGCAACCGTGCGAGGCCCGGCGGGTCCTGCTCGCCGAACTCCAGACCGACCGCCCCACCGAGGCGCGCGCCGACGGTCCGGTCGGCCGGCCCGATCGGGTAGGCGAACTCGCTGATACCGCCGAGGAACACGGTCTCGAGCGCGTCCTCGGCGACCCGGTCGCCGAGCGCCGACCTCGGGTCCTGGATGGGCTCGCGAGCGACGAAGTGCCGCACACCGGTCCCTGGGTCGTGCAGCAGCGCACCGACGTCGAGTCGTGCGGCGACACCCTCGAGGTCCGGGCGGGGGACGAGCGCATCGACGCGACCGATCGCCTCCTCGAGCGAGCGGAAGCCCGCGGCGGCGAGCAGCTCACGGACCTCCTCCGCGACCATGACGAGGTAGGCCGCGACGGTGTCGGGCGTCCCCGCGAACTTCTCGCGCAGGTCGAGCCGCTGCGTCGCGACGCCGACCGGGCACGTGTCGCGGTGACAGGCGCGCGCCATGATGCAGCCCTCGGCAAAGAGCGCCGCGGTCCCGAACGCGTACTCGTCGGCACCGAGGAGCGCCGCGAGCACCACGTCGTGCCCGGTCTTGAAGCCGCCATCGACGCGGAGCCGCACGCGACCGCGCAGGCCGTTCTCGCGCAGCGTGCGCTGCACCTCGGCCAGCCCGATCTCCCACGGCATGCCGGCGTGCTGGATCGACGAGAGCGGCGACGCTCCGGTCCCCCCGTCGTTGCCGGAGATGTGGATCGAGTCAGCGAGCGCCTTGACGACGCCGGCGGCGACGGTGCCGATGCCCGATAGTGCGACGAGCTTCACGTCGACGAGCGCCGCAGGGTTGACCTGCTTGAGATCGAAGATCAGCTGTGCGAGGTCCTCGATCGAGTAGATGTCGTGGTGTGGCGGAGGGCTGATGAGCGTCACGCCCGGCGTCGTGTGCCGCAGCGATGCGATCTCGTCCGTGACCTTGTGGCCGGGGATCTGGCCACCCTCGCCGGGCTTCGACCCCTGGGCCATCTTGATCTGGAGGATCTCGGCGTTCGCGAGGTACTCGGGTGTGACGCCGAAGCGTCCCGACGCGACCTGCTTGATCCTGCAGTCGAGGTCGAGGCCGCTGCCGCGTGTGCGGAAGCGGGCCGGGCTCTCCCCTCCCTCCCCCGAGTTCGCGCGTCCACCGATGAGGTTCAGCGCGGCCGCGAGCGTCTCGTGCGCCTCCTTGGACAGCGCGCCGTGCGACATCGCCCCCGTCGAGAAGCGTCGGGTGATGGCCGCCACCGGCTCGACCTCGTCGAGCGCGACGGGCGTGCGCGCTGCGTCGAGCGCGATGAGGTCGCGTGGGAACGCCGGCGGTCGCGAACGCACCGTCTCGCTGAAGCTGCGGTAGAGGTCGGTGCGACCCTGCATCGCGGCCTGACGGACGAGTGCGGCGGTGGGCCCGTCGACGTCCTCCTTCCCTGCGCCGTCGAGCACGAACGATTCGGTCGCCGGACTCCGCCCGAGACCCAGCACGTCGTGCAGGGTGTCGATGACCGGCTTGGACATGTCGTGGAACTCGCCGCCCTTGCGCCACTTGATGATGCCGGGACTGGGCAGCGCGGCATCCGCGTCCTCCGACAGGTCCCCGGCATGCGCGATCGCGTGCTGCTCGAGCACCGTCCGCGCGATGTCGACGAACCGGTGCCCACCGAGGACCGACACGGTCCCGGTGAAGCAGCGGTCGATGACCTCCTGGTCGAGACCGAGGGCCTCGAAGATCTGCGCCGACCGGTACGAGTCGAGCACCGAGATGCCCATCTTCGACATGATCTTGAGGACGCCGTCCTCGAGCGCGGTGCGGTAGCGACGCTGCGCCTCCGACGCGGTCGGGTTGTCCCCGCCGATGCGGTCCTCGTCGGCGAGGTGCGCGATCGTCTCGAGGACGAGTCGCGGCACCAGCGCGTCCGCGCCGTAGCCGAGCAGCGTCGCCGCATCGTGCGTCGTCCGGGCCTCGTCGGTCTCCGCGACGATGGAGACGCGCGTGCGCACACCCTCCGCGACGAGACGCTGATGGACGGCGCCGACGGCGAGGAGGATCGGGACCCGACAGCGCTCGGCGTCCGCGCCGACATCGCTGACCACGAGGATGCCTGCACCATCCCGCACGTGACCGAGCGCCTCGTCGCCGAGCCGCGCGAGCGCTCGCTCGAGCCCGTCCTCACCCTCCGCGACCGGGAACGACGCGTCGACGGCCATGACCGGCCAGGGCAGCCGCGCGTCCATCGCGAGGCGCCGCAGCCCGTCCGGGGTGAGCAGGAACGACTCGAGCTCGACGAGTCGCACGACGTCGGGACCCTCGGTGAGGATCGGCGCGCGGCGCCCGAGCCGGGTGCGGATGCTCATGACCTCGCGCTCACGCAGGTGGTCGATCGGCGGGTTCGTGACCTGAGCGAAGCGCTGCTTCAGCAGGTGCGACACCGGACGGTGGACGAGCGACAGCACCTCGATCGGCGTGTCGTCCCCCATCGAGGAGACCGCCTCCTTCCCCTGCGTCGCCATCGGGCGCAGGACGGAGGTCACCTCCTCCTTCGTGAAGCCGTAGGCGAGCTGTCGCCGGACGAGGTCGTCACCGACATGCTCGACGGGCTGCCCGGTCCCGAGGGTGATGAGCCCCTCGCGAAGCCACGCGCCGTAGGGCGCGCGCGCGGCGAGCTCGTGCTTGATGGTCTCGTCGTGCTGCGCCTCACCGATGGTCGGGTCCACGCACAGCATCTGCCCGGGGCCGAGCCGTCCGCGGCGGACGGTCACCGACGCGTCCTCGGGGAGCTCCACACGGATCGCACCGACCTCGCTGGCGCCGATGACGAGGCCGTCGGAGCGCTCGTGGTAGCGGAGCGGTCGGAGGCCGTTGCGGTCGAGCGCGGCGCCGACCCGGACCCCATCGGTGAAGATGAGCGCGGCCGGTCCGTCCCATGGCTCGACGAGGCAGGCGTGGTAACGGAAGAAGTCGCGCACGTCGGGGGCGATCGCGTGGCTGTTCTGCCAGGCCTGCGGGACGAGCATCGCCTGCGCGTGGCGAACGTCGCGCCCGCCGAGGACGAGCAGCTCGAGCGCAGCGTCGAGCTTGGCCGAGTCGGACTGGTCCGCGTCGATGATGGGAGGGAGCAGCGACGGGTCGCACCAGTCGGTCCCGTCGATCGACAGCGCGCCCTCGACGAGTTGCCCCTCGCGGGCCTGCATCAGGTTGGCGTTCCCCTCGATCGTGTTGATCTCGCCGTTGTGGCACAGCATGCGGAACGGCTGCGCCCGCTGCCAGGTCGGCATCGTGTTCGTCGAGAACCGCGAGTGGAAGACGGCGAGCGCAGAGACGAACCGCGCATCGTCAAGGTCGGGGTAGAAGTCACCGAGCTGAGCCGCGTCCGCCATCGCCTTGTACGTGACGGTGAGGAACGAGCAGCTCGCCGCGTAGCACTCGACGCCGGCCTCCCGAGCCGCGCGGGTCGCGCGGCGCCGGATGCGGTAGGCGAGCCGCTCCGCATCACGGTCATCGAGGCCGTCCGGGCGCCGGAGGATCGCCTGGACGAGTGCAGGCATCCGCTCCCGAGCGAGCGTCCCGATCGCGTCGGGCACGTGAGGGACGTCGCGCCAGCCGATGAGCTCGACGCCCTCCGTCACGCAGGCATCGGCGAACGCCGCGCGCGCCACGCCACGGGCCGCCTCGCCATCCGCGTCCGTGCGACCATCAAGGAAGAGGAAGGCGAGGCCGAGCGCGACGTCGTCACCCACCTGTGCACCACCGTCGCTCGCCCACACGCGCAGCAGCGCCTGGGGCAGCTGGGTCAGGATGCCGGCACCGTCACCCGAGGTGGCGTCCGCGGCGACCGCCCCGCGGTGCTGGACACCGCACAGCCCGTCGAGCGCGAGCCGCACGACTTCGTGGGTCCTGCCGCCGTCCGTGCGGGCGACGAAGCCGATGCCGCACGCGTCACGCTCCGAGGGCAGCGCGAAGTGGGCCCCCGGGTGCTGTTCGGGCGACGTGGGCGTCGAGGGACGCATCGGAACCTCCGGCGGTTCGGGAGGGGTCCGCGACGGAGCATCGACGGCCTCCGGGCGGACCGCTGGGGTCCTGTGGTGGGAGCGCCGTTGCTCGCGGGCGGAGGATAGCGCCGGTCAGCCCGGCCGACGAACGAGTCGCCCGCAGCCTCAGCCGGCCAGCTGGGCCGGATCGACGTTCGCGAGGCGGACCTGCCCCCGTGCGAGCGCCTTCCCGTCGCTCGCACGCGTGAGCTCCACCTGCCACAGCTGCTGCGTCCGCCCGATGTGGATCGGGGTCACGACACCATCGACGCGGCCCTCATGGTGCGGCCGGAGGAAGTCCGTCGCGTTGTGGGCCCCGACGCACACCATCCCGCGCGGGAGGACCGCCATCGCAGCGCAGACGGATGCCATCGACTCGACGACCGCGCACCACACGCCACCGTGCACGATGCCGGACGGCTGGTGCAGCACGTCGGTCGCCTCGAAGTGCGCCTCTCCGCGCGTGGCCGAGAGCCGATCCCAGCGGAGGCCGATCACCCCGGCACCGAAGCGGTCGGCGAGGAACGCATCGAGCCCTTCGAGGGCGGGACCCTCGAGCGTCCCGCCGGCACCGAGCACGTCGAGCGCACGTTCCATGTCAGGTCCGAAGAGTCCTGCCACGTGACACCTCTCCTGCTTGGTCGTCTGACGCCGGACGCTACCGTCCACGTTCATGCCCCCGGCGCGATGCGCGCCCCGACCATGAGGTCCCGACATGCCGATCGACGGTCCGAAGCACCGCAGCCGCGAGGTGACCGACGGTCCCGAGCGCGCGCCAGCCCGCGCGATGCTGCGCGCGATCGGCATGACCGACGATGACTGGTCACGCTCGCAGGTCGGCGTGGCGTCGTCGTGGAACGAGGTCACGCCGTGCAACATGCCGCTCGCACGGCTCGCGCAGGCCGCGAAGGAGGGTGTGCGGGCCGCCGGCGGCTTCCCCCTCGAGTTCACCACGATCGCGGTGTCCGACGGCATCTCGATGGGGCACGAGGGGATGCGGGCCTCGCTCGTGAGCCGCGAGGTCATCGCCGACTCGGTCGAGACCGTCATGCACGCCGAGCGTCTCGACGGGATGGTGACACTCGCCGGATGCGACAAGTCGCTGCCCGGCATGGTCATGGCGGCCGTGCGACTCGACGTCCCGAACGTGTTCCTCTACGCGGGCTCCATCCTGCCCGGGCGGGTCGACGACCAGGACGTGACCATCCAGGACGTCTTCGAGGCGGTCGGTGCGCACGCCCGCGGCCAGATCGACGACGACCGGCTGGCACGCCTCGAACGTGCGGCCTGTCCGAGCGAGGGCTCGTGCGGGGGCATGTTCACCGCGAACACCCTCGCGTCGGCGATCGAGGCCCTCGGACTCGCACTCCTCGGCTCCGCGTCCCCGGCCGCACCGGACCCGCGCCGCGATGCGTTCGCTCGCCAGAGCGGCGAGGCCGTGGTCGGGCTCCTCCAGCGCGGCATCAGCGCGCGCGACATCGTGACGCGCGAGGCGCTCGAGAACGCGATCAGCGTGGTGAGCGCCGTCGGGGGGTCGACGAACGCCGTCCTGCATCTGCTCGCGATCGCCGCCGAGGCCCGTGTGCCGCTGACCATCGAGGACTTCGACCGCATCGCGCGGCGCGTGCCCCACATCGCCGACACGAAGCCCGGTGGCCGCTACGTCATGAACGACCTCGACCGCATCGGTGGTGTCCCGGTCGTGCTGCGCGAGCTCCTCGAGGCAGGGCTGCTCCACGGCGACGCGCTCACGGTCACCGGCCGCACGATGGCTGAGGAGCTCATCGCGCTCGACCCTCCAGCACCCGACGGGAAGGTCGTCCACCCGGTGTCGGACCCGATCCACGTCGACGGTGGCCTCGCGATCCTCAAGGGCACGCTCGCACCCGACGGGGCCGTCGTGAAGGTCGCCGGCATCCCCGACCAGCACCTGGTCTTCGAGGGGCCGGCTCGCGTGTTCGACGGTGAGAACGGCGCGATGGAGGCCGTGCTGACCGGCGGCATCGAGAAGGGCGACGTCATCGTCATCCGCTACGAGGGTCCGAAGGGGGGCCCGGGCATGCGCGAGATGCTCGCCGTCACCTCGGCCATCAAGGGCGCGGGGCTCGGTGCCGACGTCGCGCTGCTGACCGACGGACGTTTCTCCGGGGCGACGCACGGATTCTCCATCGGTCACGTCGCACCCGAGGCCACCGATGGCGGGCCGATCGGGCTCGTCGAGGACGGTGACCGCATCCGTATCGACGTCCCGGCGCGCACGATGGACCTGCTCGTCGACGAGGCCGTGCTCGCCGAGCGCCGCACCCGGTGGCGTGCTCCCGAGCCGCGCTACACGTCGGGCGTCCTGTGGAAGTACGCACGCACCGTCGGCTCCGCGGCCACGGGTGCGACGACGGCGGTCTGAGGTGCAGTTCGAGGAGCTCCGCTTCATCACGCAGAAGGCAGCGGTCGACGTGGCGTCGAAGCATGAGCGTCCGCTCCCCCCGACCGTCGTGCTCCCCGGCCCGGCGCGCACGCTGCTCCTGACGCTGCCGGAGCTCCCCGATGACGATGAGCTGCGGCACGCCGTCATCGCGCAGCTCGCCGCGGAGCATCTGACGGCCGACGGCGTGCCGTGCTGGGGCTTCGTCGCGGAGGCGGACGTCGCCGGGCATGACGGGGTGATCGCCGCGTTCGGCGCACGGCGCCACGCGCCGCACGTCTCCGCGGCGCTGTTCGCAGCCGATGGTGCGCTCGACGAGTTCGTCCCGGCCGAGGAGCTCGACCCGACGGCGCTCCCGTTCCTGCATCCGCTCCAGCACGCGGTCGACGCGCTGCCGGGGGCGCAGGACGTGTTCGACCGGTACGACCCGAAGCGTGCAGGGCCGGAGGTCGCGCCCGATCAGACCGGTGGCGCGCTCGGGCTCCCGATGTTCCCCGGCTGACCGCCTCGACCCACGAGCCGGTCGGCGTGCGCACGCATGTCGAACCCGGGGTCGATGAGTGCGGTCAGGCCGAGCCCGGTGAGCGCCGCCATGATCGTCTCCGCACGCTCCCGAGCCGCATCCGGAGTGAGCGACGGATCGTCGCGTCGGCAGGCCGCGCTGAACCGCTGGACGCGGCGGCGGTGGCTGCGGAGGACGCGTGCAGCGATCGCCTCGTCGGTCAGGCCGAGCCCCGCGAGCTGGAGGTAGATCCGCGCGATCGTCGACGAGCCCGTCATGAAGGTCACGAACGCATCGATGAGGTCCTCGAGCGTGTCGCCCTCTGAACTGCCCGGGTGCGGGTCGACGGCGTCGAGGGCCTGGCGGACGACCTCGAAGACGACCGCCTCCTTCGAGTCGAACAGGTTGTAGAAGCTGCCGACGCCGACGTCAGCCATCGTCGTGATGCGCTTGAGGGTGATGCCCTCGATCCCGTCCTCCGCGAGCAGCGTCCTGGTCGCATCGAGGATGCGCTCGCGCGTCTCAAGGCCGACGCGGTAGTTCGCCACAGGTCGCCTCCACACGCTCCACCGGCGCACCCCGGAGCGGCCGCCGCCGGCGTCGGGAGGCTAGTCCTCGCGATCCGCCACGCCGGCAGGGGTGGTCCCACGGCGATGCAGGACCTTCCGCAGTGGCGCTCCGCTCGCTACCATCAACTTTGAACGGACGTTCCAATTCCGCGTCCGGGTCCACCGTCGGGAGACGCGGTCGCACCGACCGCCAGGGTCCAGGGAGCAGCCTGATGAGCCACTACCGCACCAACCTGCGCGACATCGAGTTCAACCTGTTCGAGGTGCTCGGCGCCGAGGAGTACTACGGCAGTGGACCGTTCGCATCCATGGACAGCGATCAGGCCAGGATGCTCATGAGCGAGTTCGAGCGCTTCACGCGAGAGTCATCCTGGGCGGAGTCGTTCGTACCCGCCGACCGTGAGCCGCTGCTCCTCTCCCCCGAGGGTGACGTGACCCTCCCCGCCTCGCTCGAGCAGGCGCTGCGCGACTACTACGAGGCCGGCTGGCACCTCCTTCCGTTGCCGGAGTCGCTGGGCGGGTTCGGTGCGCCTCCGACGCTGCGCTGGATCGCCGCCGAGCTCGGCGCCGGCGGGAACGCGACGGCGTCGCTCTGGCCCATCGGTCCGCTCATGGCCGGCATCATCGACAAGGTGGGCACGGACGGTCAGCGCGAGCGATTCGCGATCCCGATGGTCGAGCAGCACTGGGGCGGCACGATGGTGCTGACCGAGCCCGACGCCGGGTCCGACGTCGGCGCTGGCACCACGCGCGCCGTCAGGGTCGCGGACAGCGGGGCGGACGACCTCGGCAGCATCTACCACCTCGAGGGCATCAAGCGGTTCATCACGTCGGCGGACGCGACGCCACTGCACGCGAACACCGTGCACCTCGCCCTCGCACGTCCGGAGG
This sequence comes from Nitriliruptorales bacterium, assembly GCA_030835875.1. Lineage (GTDB taxonomy): Bacteria > Actinomycetota > Nitriliruptoria > Nitriliruptorales > Nitriliruptoraceae > CSBr16-57R1. The sequence goes on from JAURQY010000015.1 coordinate 17,730, forward strand.
GAGCGGGCCCCGGCACGAAGGGGCTCTCCCTCTTCATCGTCCCGAAGTACCTGGTGAACGAGGACGGCTCGCTCGGTGCGCGCAACGGCGTTCGCGTCTCGAACCTCGAGCACAAGATGGGCATCAAGGGGTCGGCGACCTGCGAGCTCTCCCTCGGCCAGGACGGGACGCCATGCGTCGGCTACCTCGTGGGCGACGTGCACGACGGCATCCGGCAGATGTTCCTCGTCATCGAGTACGCCCGCATGATGGTCGGTACGAAGGCGATGTCGACCCTCTCCACCGGCTACCTCAACGCGCTCGACTACGCGAAGATCCGCCAGCAGGGCGCGGACCTCACGCGTTCGGCCGACAAGTCCGCACCGCGCGTCCCGATCGTCCAGCACGCGGACGTGCGTCGCGGTCTCATGGAGCAGAAGGCGCACGCGGAGGGCATGCGCGCGCTCGTGATGTTCACCGGCTGGGTGCAGGACCAGGCGGTGCTCGCCGGTGAGGGGACCGAGGAGCACGCGACGTGGTTGAAGCGAGAGGACCTGCTCCTCCCGCTCGTCAAGGGATACTGCTCGGAGAAGGCGTACGAGCTGCTCGGTTCGATGACGCTGCAGACGTTCGGTGGCTCGGGCTACACGCAGGACTACCCGATCGAGCAGTACGTCCGAGACGCGAAGATCGACACCCTCTACGAGGGGACGACCGCCATCCAGGCGCTCGACCTGCTCTTCCGCAAGATCGTGAAGGACCAGGGTCAGACGCTGATGTGGCTCGCCGAGCACGTCCAGGAGACCGTGAAGGCCGGCTCGGGTGATGACCCGTTCGAGCGCGAGCGCACGCTGCTCGGGCAGGGACTCGAGGACGCGCAGGCACACCTCGGGGTCCTGCTCACCCACGCCATGGCATCGATGGACGAGACGAAGCGGGAGCAGATCCACCTCGCCGGTCTGCAGTCGACCGCGTTCCTCTACTCGCTGGCCGAGGTCGCGGTCGCATGGCTCCTCGTGCGTCATGCGGAGATCGCCCAGGCGCGTCTCGATGCGCTCGAGGCCGGCGAGGTGCCGGCGGCGGGGCGTTCACGGGACGACGAGGTCGCCTTCTACACGGGCAAGGTCGCGGCGGCGCGCTGGTTCACCCGCAACGCACTCGCGAAGGTGACGATGCGCCGTCAGGTGGCCGAGCAGGAGGATGGCGCGCTGATGGGGATCCCCGTCGAGGCGTTCTGACCGAGCGGACGGGCCTGCTCACCCGCTCATGCGGGCGGCCCCGATGACGCCGCTGACCGTCAGCGCCTCGATGGCAGCGTCGTCGAGGCCCGCCTCGCGCAGCACCTCGTGCGTGTGCGCGCCCGGGAGCGGTGCGCCGCGGGCGACGGATCCGGGCGTCCGCGAGAAGCGCGGCGCGGGCGCGGGCATCGGCCTGCCCTGCGCAGCCGCCGGGCCCGGGCCGTCGAGCCGCACGGCGAAGGCGTCGCGCGCGACGTGATGCGGATGCTCGGCGACCTCGCCGAGAGCGAGCACCGGGGTGACGCAGGCGTCCGTGCCCGCGAACCGCTCCGCCCATGTGTCGCGCGGCTCAGCCGCGAAGCGTTCGGCGATGGCCGCCCGCAGCTCGGGCCAGCGCGCGACGTCATGCTGGAGCGCGGCGAGCGTTGGGTCGAACCCGAGACCTTCGAGCAGCGCAGCGAAGAACGGCGGTTCGATGGCACCCACAGCGACGAACCGACCGTCGGCGCACGTGTACGTCGCGTAGAACGGTGCGCCACCGTCGAGCAGGTTCCCACCCCGAATGTCGCGCCAGGCGCCGAGCGCCTCGAGGCCACGGACGAACGTGGTGAGCGATGCGGCACCGTCGACCATCGCGACGTCGAGCACCTGGCCGATCCCGGAACGCTCGCGCTCGACGAGTGCAGCGAGCACACCCACGGCGAGGAGCATGCCGCCGCCCCCGAGGTCGGCGAGGTAGTTCGCGACCGGCGGCGGCGGCAGGTCGGCGGGACCGACCGTGTGCAGCGCTCCGGAGAGGGCCGCGTAGTTGAGGTCATGCCCTGCGCGCGGAGCGAGCGGACCGTCCTGTCCCCAGCCGGTCATGCGGGCGTAGACGATCCGCGGGTTGACCGACCGCACCGTGTCCGGACCGAGACCGAGCCGTTCCATCGCACCCGGACGGAACCCCTCGACGAGGACGTCGGCCTGCGACAGCACGCGGAGCACCGTGGCCGCCGCATCCGGATGCTTGAGGTCGACACCGAGGGAGCGCCGGCCGCGCCATACGGCCACGTGCGCGAGCACGTTCGGGTCCTCGGCGGCGTTCGGGCGATCGATGCGGATGACGTCCGCCCCGAGATCGGCGAGCAGCATGACGCCGTACGGAGCCGCACCGAGTCCGGCGAACTCGACGACGCGGACACCGGCGAGCGGTCCTGCGCCGCTCGGCGCACCCTCCGCACCGATCATCGCCGTCCTCCCTGCCGCCGTCCGGTGACGTCGCCATGGGGATAGCGTCCCCGCGTGGACCCTACGCGACCGCGCCCCGGCATCCCGCTGCTCGCCGGCGTCGGCCTCCTGGTCGCCACCGTCGGGATCATCGTGCTCGCCTCGGCGAGCACCCCCGATGACGGAGGGGCGGCCACGACGTCCGTCACCGCCGGTCTCGGGGAGGCGCTCCCTCGGGGCTACGAGGTGTGGGCTCATGACGAGGCTGGAGACCCCCTCCGGTGGGACGCCTGTGCGCCCGTCCCTTTCGTCGTGAACACGGACGGCGCCCCGGACGGCGCGGTCGAGGACCTCCGAGCGGCGCTCGCACTGCTCGCGGACGCGAGTGGGCTCGAGCTGATCCTCGCAGGGACGACCGACGAGCGGCCGATGCGCGAGCGGCCGCTGGTCGAGCGCGCCGGGACGACATGGCGCTGGCGTCCGGTGCTCGTGGCCTGGGCCGGACCCGACGAGGGCGACCTCCCCCTGACGCCGCTCGACCGAGGGATCGCGCTGCCCGTCGCCGTCCGTGACGGTGACCGCGAGGCGTTCGTGACCGGTCAGGTCGTCATCAACGTGCGTCGCACCGACCTGCGCGCCGGATTCGACGATCGCTCGGACTCGCTCGGTGCACTGCTCGTGCACGAGGTCGCGCACGTGCTCGGACTCGACCACGTCGACGATCCCGGCGAGCTCATGTGGGTCGACCCAGGGTCCGGGCCGGTCGTCCTCGGACCCGGCGACCGGGCCGGGCTGCGCACGGTCGGCGCCGATGCCGGATGTCGCGGCGCGCCCGATCCGACGGTCGGACGCGGACTCGATGTCACCCGCTGAACGAGGACGGCACCGCGGGCGGCACCTCAGCCGAGCGCGGCCCCTGCGCCCGTGAGCCCACCGTCGACCGGGAGCACGACACCAGTGATCCAGGCGGCCGCGTCCGACAGCAGGAAGACCGCGGCGCGCGCGACGTCGTCCGGATCCCCGAGACGGCCGAGCGGATGCGCACGGGCCGCGCCCTCCGGATCGGAGGCCCAGAGCGCCTCGCTCAGACGCGTGCGCACCACGGCGGCAGCGATCGCGTTGACCCGCACGCCGGGCGCGAGCTCGTGCGCGAGCTGGCGCGTGAGATGGTGGAGGGCCGCCTTCGACACGTTGTAGGCGCCGAGCAGCGGCCCCGGCGCCATCCCCCCGACCGAGCCGATCGAGAGCACCGACCCGCCGTGGTCGCGCATCCAGCCGTCCCAGGCAGCACGCGCCCACACGAGCGGCGCACGCTGGTTCACGTCCCACGTGGCATCGACCGCATCCATGTCGACGTCCATCAGTGACCCGGCCGACGGGTTCGTCCCCGCGTTGTTCACGAGCACGTCGCACGAGCCGAACGTCCGCACGGCCGTCGCGACCGCCTCCGCGGCGTGGTCGGGGTCGCGCACGTTGCCCGCGACGGCGACGGCACGCGGGCCGAGCTCCGCCGCGAGCGCACCGATCGTCTCCGGTCGCCGGCCCGTCAGGACCACTCCGGACGCACCCGCATCCAGCATCGACCGCGCGATGGCCTCACCGATGCCCCTGCTCGCACCCGTGACGATGCCGGCCCGTCCGTCGAGTCGGACCTCCACCTACGACGCCGCCTCGACGACACCGTCGATCGCACGGGCGAGCTCGACGTCGAGCTCGGTGATGCCGCCAGCATCGTGCGTGGTGAGCCGGATGCCGACGTTCCAGTAGACGTTGCTGAGCTCTGGATGATGATCCGCATCCTCGGCGACCACGGCGACGCGGTCGATGAACCGGATCGCGTCCATGAAGGACGGGAACCGCAGGTCCCGGCACAGCGCGTCGCCCTCACGGCGCCAACCGTCGAGGTCCTGCAGCGCGTGATCGATCTCGGCGGCGTCGAGGAGTCCCATGGGCGCAGGGGTACCAGCCGCGCGGCCTGTCCGCCCACGCCCGTCCGGACGCTCGGCAGGGCCGAACCCTCCTCCGACCACCCCCTCACGCCCGCCCCACGCATCCGCGAGGGCTCCGGGATCCGACGACCCCCGAGGAGCACGCGATGGCACGCAGCCTGCCGATGTTCCCCCTCGGGACCGTCCTCATGCCCCACATGGTCCTCCCCCTCCACATCTTCGAGCCCCGCTACCGGACGATGTTCCACGACCTCATGGAGGGCGATCGGGAGTTCGGCGTCGTCCAGATCGCCCGCGGGAGCGAGACGGGCGGCGGCGACGTCCGCCACGACATCGGGACGATCGCCCGCATCCTCCAGGCACAGGAGCTCGACGACGGCCGCTGGGTCGCGGTCACCGTCGGGACCCGTCGGCTGCGTGTCATCGACTGGTATCCGGACGACCCGTACCCACAGGCGCGCGTGGAGGAGCTCGCCGAGGACGTCGTCGACACGGAGGTCCGCGCGCGCCGCGACGAGCTGCTCCCCCGGGTCCGCAGGCTCCTCGCGCTCCGCAGCGAGCTCGGGGACGAGACGGTCCCGTCGACGTTCGACGTCGCCGGCGACGATGCGGTCGCCTGCTGGCAGCTGCTCGTCCTGAGCCCACTGAGCGGCATCGACGCCCAGCGGCTGCTCGCGACCAACGGGTGGGACGAGCGGCTGGCACGGTTCGACGTGCTGCTCGGTGACCTCGAGGAGACGAGCGCCCTCGAACTGCACGGTCGCGGCTGAGCGGCCAGCCGGGAGGTCGCACGATGTGCGGACGTTTCGTCCAGACGAGCCCGGCGCAGCGGCTCGCCCTGCAGTTCGGCGCGACCGACACGACCGACGACGGGCTCCGTCCACGTTGGAACGTCGCACCGTCGACGCCGGTGCCCGCGGTGATCGATGCGGGCGCTCGCGACGACGGCGGTCGACGCCTCGGCCTGCTCCGCTGGGGGTTCGTCCCCTCGTGGGCGCGAGGGCCGGACGACGGTCCACGCCCGATCAACGCACGCGTCGAGGGCGCAGCGGCGTCCCGCCTGTTCGCCCCCGCGCTCGCACGCCGACGCTGCATCGTCCCGCTCGATGCCTGGTACGAGTGGACGGACGAGGACGGTGCTCGCCAGCCGTGGCTGCTGAGGCCCACGACGGACGCTCCCGTCGCGGTCGCCGCGCTGTGGTCGACTTGGCGCGACCCGACCGCGCAGGCCGACGCGCCCATGCTCGCCACGGTCGCGTTGATGACGACGGAGGCGCGGGGCCGCGCCGCCGAGGTCCACCACCGCATGCCGCTGCTCGTCCCCGACGCGCTGCTGGACGACTGGCTCACCGCTGACGTGCCCGCCGACGCGGCGCTCCTCGGCGCGCTGACGGCCGGGGTCCCCGAGGTCGACGTCGTGCGTGTCGCGCGCGGTGTCAATGATGTGCGCAACGACGGTCCCGAGCTCGTCGAGCCGGCCGACCGCTGACGGGCACGCAGGACGCGCACGTCAGGGAGGTGCGTGTCGGGAGGCGCCGGCCGATAAGCCGGATCCTGTCCCCCGCCCGGTCACCCGGGACGGGGTGGCGACCATCTCTCTGGGACGCCGGTCACCCGACGCCTCGTGCAGCCGACCTGGGACGTGACGGGCGGACCACCCTGTCCCTGCTTGGCCTTGCTCCGGATGGGGCTTGCCGAGCCACGGCGGTCACCCGCCGTGCTGGTGGGCTCTTACC
>JAURQY010000016.1 GCA_030835875.1 Nitriliruptorales bacterium
GGTCCGGTCTCGGGGCGATCGCAGCGGTGCTCCTCGTGCTCGCTGCGTGTGCCCCACCCGAGACGACCACGCCCAGCGACGCGATGCCGGCGCCGGCCCCGGCCCCGTCTCCGGCCCCGTCTCCGGCCCCGGCGCCAGCACCAGCACCAGAGCCGACGCCGGCACCCGAGCCAGAGCCGGAGCCAGCGCCAGCGCCCGCGCCCGCCGCTTCCGCAGAGCTGACGGTCCGCTTCCTCGATGTCGGGCAGGGCGATGCGACACTGTTCATCCATCCCGACGTGACGATGCTCATCGATACGGGGCGCTTCGACCGCAGCGACGTCCCGCACCTCCTGCGCCGCTACGGCGTCGATCGCATCGACCTGCTCGTCGTCACGCATCCGCACGCGGACCATGTCGGCCAGTTCGACGACGTGATGGCCGCGTTCGATGTCGACGAGGTGTGGTGGTCGGGTGCGAGCGCGACGTCGCGCACGTTCGAGCGTGCCGTCGCCGCGCTCGACGGGTCCGATGCGCGCTACGAGGAGCCGCGCGCGGGTGCCGTCACCACCGTCGGTCCGCTCGGCATCGAGATCCTGCACCCGGGCGCCGGCGACTCGCTGCGGGACCTCAACGACGCATCCATCGCGATGCGGATCACGTACGGCGGCTTCCGTCTCGTCATGACCGGTGATGCGGAGCGTGTCAGTGAGGCGCGCATGCTCGGGCGTCACCCTGACCGGCTCGCCGCGGACGTGCTGCGGCTCGGGCACCACGGCTCGTCGACGTCGACGACGCCGGACTTCCTCACCACCGTCGCGCCGAGCGTCGCCATCTACTCGGCAGGCGCGGACAACCGGTACGGGCATCCCCATGAGGAGGTCGTCGCGCGGGTCACGGGTCGTGGCATCCCGCTGTACGGCACGGACCGGCACGGCACGATCACGGTCGTGACGGACGGCACGACCTTCGACGTCAGGACGGAGCGATGATGGATGAGCCGAACGGCACGGACGGCGCGCCCCAGGACGTGACCGCGGTCGTCGACCGCATCGAGGACGGGCTGCACGCGGTGCTGCTCGTCGGTCCCGACGAGGTCGAGCTCGTCGTCGACGCGACCCTGCTCCCGGAGGGGACGGGGGAGGGCGACTGGCTGCGGGTCGGCTTCGTCCGCGACCCCGCGCTCACTGCCGAGCGGCGGGATGCCATCGAGCGGCGCCTGGAGCGCATCCGGCGGACCCGGAAGGGTGGCCGCTTCGACTGAACGGCCGGATGCCGTGTCCTCAGGGAACGCTCAGGGACGTGGCGCAGACTCCTCGACGAGGCCCCCGCGAGTGCCGCGGACCGACGGGCCGACCGGACAGGAGCACCCCATGGACAACAATGACACGGCGGAGACGCCCGACTCGCCACAGGATCCGACGACGTCCGCGTCCGCCCGGACCTCGCGGCGGCTGGGTCGTTCCGCAGTCATCGCCGGCGTGAGTGCGCTCGCGCTCGTCGGCGCATCGACGATCGGCGCGGTCGCCCTGAAGGGTCCGCGCCTCGAGGCCGCCCGCGACGTGCGCGCCGACCGCGTGATCGTCATGCCGGCCCGGTCCGCGGTCGTGCACGCGCGCTCCGGCGAGCATCGTGGGCCGGGGACGATGGATCCTGCCGCGCGTGCTGCCGCCCGCGATGAGCAGCGCGCCGAACGGCTCTCCGAGCTCGGGTCCGAGCTCGGGATCGATGCCGATGCGCTCGCCGCTGCGGTCGACGGGCTGCACGCGGAGCTCGATGCTGAGCGTGACGCGCTGCGTGAGGAGTTGGCCGACGCGACCGTCGAGGCCCGGCGGGAGGCGATGCAGGCCTTCGCTGAGGAGCGTCGCGCACGGATGCGCGAGCTCCTGCTCGGCCTGGGTGCCGATGCGGATGCGGTCGATGCGGTGCTCGCTGAGCATGCCGCGGAGCACGGCCCGATGTCCCGGCGCGGTCCCCATGCCGGGCACAGCGGCGGACGCTGAGCCCCCCTGCGTCCGCCGACTCTCCGGACGCCGGGCCGCACCGACTCTCCCCGGTGCGGCCTAGCGTCTCGGGGGAGACGCAGTGAGAGGTGCCCGGATGGCGAGCGATGAGGATCCGCTGGTCCTCGTCGTCGAGGATGACGGCGCGGTGCGACGCTCGCTCGAGCGTGCGCTCCCGCTCCATGGTCTCCGCGTCCGGGCCGTCGGTGACGGTCTCGCGGCGCTCGCGGCGATCGGTCATGAGCATCCGTCCGTCGTCGTGCTCGACGTCGGACTCCCGGGGCCGGACGGGCTGAGGATCGCCGAGCGGCTGCGCGCCGACGGCGATCCGGTCCCCGTCCTGATGCTGACCGCGCGTGACGCCGTCCGGGACCGCGTCGCCGGGCTCGAGGCCGGCGCCGACGACTACCTGACCAAGCCGTTCGCGCTCGAGGAACTGGTGGCGCGCCTGCACGCACTGCTGCGCCGCGGGATCGTGCCGGACGGACCGCGCCGACTGCGCGTCGGGGACGTCGTCGTCGACGTCGACGGCCGCACCGTCCACCGAGGCGATCGTGCGGTCGACCTAACGCCGACCGAGTTCGCGATCCTCGAGCTGCTCGCGGCGACGCCGGGCCGCGTCATCACGCGCGAGCGGATCGTCGACGCCGTGTGGGACGACGTCGAGGTCGGCCCCAACGCCCTCGAGCAGCACGTCGCCGGGCTGCGACGGCGCCTCGAGGTCGACGGTGCACCGCGCGTCGTGCACACCGTGCGCGGTGTCGGCTACGTGGCGCGCCCATGAGCCTTCGCGCCCGCATCGCATGGATCGTCGCGCTCACGGTCGCCGTGCTGCTCGTCGCGCTCGGCGCGACCGTCCAGGTCCAGTCCGCGCGCGCCCTGGTGGGTGCCGTCGACGACGACCTCCGCGCGATCGCTCGCTCCATCGAGCGTGACCCCCGCGGGTTCCTCGTCCTCAGCGCACCGGGCCGCGACCGGTTCGGCGGTGCGTCGGGCGTCGTGCAGCTCCTGAGCGCGGACGGTCAGGTCGTCCTCGATCGCCGCCCGCGCGCCGCGACGGACCTCGACCGGGTCCGGCTGCCGGTCGACGACACCGTGCTCGCCGTCGCCAACGGTGAGTTGGCTGAGGTGCTCGTCACCGTCGCCGTCGAGGACTTTCCCCTCCGCA